>JAUYAV010000019.1 GCA_030693325.1 bacterium | reverse complement strand
ATTTTGCGCTCCGAATTTAACTTTTAACCTCAAACTTTTGGCTTTCAATAATAACGGCTCCAAATAAATAAAAGGCGGCGTGATTATCAAATCCAAATTGCCTAATTTTTTATCTTGGCCAAGCCATATTCTCTTTAAAAGTATATCCGCTTCTTTTAGTGAAGCCGGGTTCATTTTCCAATTTGCGATTATCGTTTTATTATTCTTCATATATTTTTTCTTAAATATTCCGCTGCTTTCTCCGGTTCAATGGTAGATATTTCCATTCTGGCCCCGAGTTCAAATCCGGCCGGAATCGCAATCTTCGGCAAAATGGTGAAATGCCAGTGATAATAATCGTGATTTCCGTTGTCGTTTGAAGGAGCGGTATGCAGATAAAAATTGTAAGCCGGGTTATTCAGCCCTTTATAAAGCGCGTGTAAGGCGATTTTGAAGGCCTCGGCCAGATACTCTTTTTCTTTTTCGGTGATTTTTTCAAAATGAGCGAGATGTTTTTTGGGAGAAATAATCATTTCAAAAGCCATTTTGGAAGCAAAAGGACAAATAACCAAAAATTCTTTATTTTCAAAAACCACTCTTTTTCTGACTTTTCTTTCCCAATCATTCATCCGGCAATAAATGCATTTTTTATTGGCCTTCTGATATTCCCTGGAATTAGACAGGGCCTTTTTTAAATCAACGTCAATCAGCGGCGTGGTGATTATTTGGGAGTGAGGATGGGCCACCGAAGCCCCGGCTTCTTGGCCGTGATTTTGAAAAATAGAAATATGATTGACGAATTTTTTTTCCTTTAATTTCAAATACCGCTCCTGATAAACATCCAAAACTTCTTTAATTTCCTTGTTTGAAAATCGGGCTAATGGTTTTTCGTGATTTTTAGTAACCACCACTTCATGAAAACCCACGGCGTTCATTCTCTGAAATAAATTTCCTTCAATGCGCTTATTCAAACTTTTGCCCGGCCTGAAAGCCGGATATTTATTAGGAATGACGATTGTCGTCCAATTCCCGGGAATCTTATCGCCGGGCTTAAAATTAATTTTTTTGCCGTTCACGAAAATCAGCGTCGGCGGTTCTTGTTTCCTGATATCACAGAAAGGGCATTGGTTTTTGGAAATTTCTTTTTTTTCGCGCTTTTCTTTTTTGAAAATTTCCGGTCTTTTAGCGCGGCCAGTGGCAATCACCACCCAATCCTTGGAAACCAAATCCAATCTTAATTCCGAAGGGAATTTTATATTTTTTAAAACCATATTCTTTTATAAATTCTTATTTCGTAAATTGTATTTGCCAAGCCACAGCCACCAGCGGATTTTTTGGGTCTCCCAAAGAACCTGAAGATAAGCCGACGCCTTTACTTTGGAACGAAAGTCATTAACCCAAACCACGGGAATTTCCTTGATTTTATAGCCAAGTTCTTTCCCTAAGGCCAAAGTTTCAATATCAAAAGCCCAACGGTTAGTTTTAAGCAACGGAAATATTTTAAGAGTGGCTTCCTCGGAAAAACATTTAAACCCGCATTGGGTATCCCAGATGCCCGGCAAAAGCAAAAGCTGAATAATCAGATTGCCGGCATTTCCCAGCCAGCGCCGATAAAACGGCTGGGGCGGCACCAGTTTTGCGCCTTTGATGTCGCGGGAGCCGATAATTATCTGATAATCGGAAAGATAAGGAATCATTTTGCTGAATTGGTCCGCCGAAGTGGCGTTATCAGCGTCCATAAAAAGCCGCCACTGTCCCCTGGCTTCAAGCATCCCCTGCCTAACCACCCAGCCCTTACCGTGATTTTCTTTGTTTCCAATCACCCGAAGGTTTTTCATAAGATGACAAAATCTTTTGGCAACCTCCACAGTGGCGTCACGGGAACCGTCATCAACCACGATAACTTCATAATCGTAATCAACCGACGAAAGGCGTTTGCTGACGTCAACTAAAGTCAGAGGCAAACGATTGGCTTCGTTGTAGGCGGGAATAATAACTGATAAAAATGGTTTCATTTTATTTATTGTTTAATTTGAGCTTGGGGCTTCTTAAAAATCAGGAAACGGTAGCTGAAAAAATTCCACAGAAAAGAAAAAGCGATTGCCACGACTGCTGAAATATTAGCCCAGATAATAGGACTGATACCGCCTAACGGCCCTATCACGTTATTCAAAAAAGAAGCAACGGTATTATTTATTAAAAGACCGATAAAGGTAAAGAAAAGAAAACGGGAAAACTCAGACGGACTGGCCGCGGTCCGGCTCTGGAAAGACCAGAATTTATTCCAGAAATAGCTGTTGGTGGCAGACACAAAAAAAGCTGCCACCAGGAACAAACTATAGAAAAGACCCCGGGTGATGCCCGTAAAATGCATCAATAAATTCAAAACGCTGAACCCCAAAAAGGTATTGAGAACGCCCACCGCGCAAAATTTCCCGAACTGACGCAGGCCCGGCCAAAACCGGCTGAAGTAAAAAATAACAGCCAAAATTATGGGGGCTAAAACGGAAAAGCCGAAAACTGAAAATAAAATCAGCGCGGGACTGATTTTTATTCCAAGATTGGCGGCGACCGGCAAAATCAGCCAGCCCGCGAAAAAACCTATTAAACTAACGAGAAGAAGATCTTTTTTCATAAATTTCCATTTCCACTTTCTGACGATTTTGATTATAAACGATTTGACTCAATTTTTTAATCTCCTGGGTTAAAACCGAATCAGCCGCCGGCGGAAGCAAAACCCTGACATTAAAAGGTTTGGACAAATTTCCTTTTATAAGAATACGGCTGTAAGCGTTAAAATTATCCAAATTGATTAAATCGTTAACGGAAAAATCCGGCTCAAATTTATCCGCTAAAACCCGGGCATCATCCAGCCCGACCCGGAAAACAATAATAGAACCGAAATTATTCACCAAATTAAGAAGGGCCGGCGAAAGCTCGTCGGTTGAGCGGTGAATAACGTTTAAATGCAAACCATATTTGAAAACCGAAGCGAGAGAAACCGCCAAGGAATCGGTAATATAATTGTGAAATTCGTCCAGATACAGATAGAAGGGCCGGCGCCGCTCTTCAATCTGGTCAATGCGCGAAAATGCCGCCAAGGATATTTTTTCAACAAATATCATCCCCAAGAGATCGGCGTTGATATCCCCCAGCCGACTCTTGGCCAAATTTATTAAAATTATTTTCCCGGCGTCCATGGCCTTACGGAAATTGAAAGCTGAATTAGTTTGTCCGATAATCGGACGGAGATAATCGTTGGCGATAAGATTGTTGAATTTTGAAGTTATAAACGGAGTTATTTCGTGAAGCGCCGCTTCGTTTTTCCAGAATTCAGTCAAACCGGCATCTGCCGCTTGTTGAATTTTTTTCTGACGAAAAGCATAATCGGTAAAAATCCGGGGAATATCAAGCAAGGTAGCGGGTTCGGCTTGAATGCCGTTCAATAAAAGCCGCAAACTATTTTTGAGATATTTTTCAAACATCGGGCCCATCGCCTCCTTGGCAAAAAGTTTCTGAAAAATGCCATAGGTCTCTTCAATAACAAAGTTCTTTTCTTCAGGATTATCGGGATTGAATTCCAATAAATTCAAGCCGAAGGGGTACAGAATATTCGTGGGGTCAAAATAAATGACATCTGCTTTGCGTTCTTTGGGAATATTTCCGACCACCCCCTGGATAATGTCGCCTTCGGGATCAATGATCGCCACTCCTTTCCCCTGTTTGATATCCTGAATAGCCATATTGATTACAGAAGTTGATTTGCCGGTGCCGGCCTGCCCGATAACTTCCAAATGATACGCCCGGTCTGGATAATCCAGATAAACCGGCTGGACCCGGCCCTGAAAAACATTCTCGCCGAGAATAATGCCACGATTTGAAATGCCAGCCGGCGATTTGGCTTCTTTTGACTTCAACCATTTGATTCTCGGCGTAATCATAAAGCTGGTTGGAAAATGGAAAATACTGGCCAATTCTCCGCTGTTTAAAATCATCGCCTGTTCTTCGTCAAATTCCCTGAAAGAAAAATCAAAATGAAATCTTTTAATATTTTTGGGCTTAACCACTTTCAGTTCATTTTCACTAAGGGTGGAAAATCGCGAAAAAATGTTGATTAAATTTTCAAAAATTTCTTTTGCCCGGAACTGGCTTCCGGCCGAAACCACCAAACGCAAATTGACTTCAAACAAGGGGCTGGCGATTTTTTTCTTATTGGCGATTTTCCGGCGGATTGATTTCGGCGCCGGCTTAAAAATTATTTGCAAAGCTGATCCTTCGCCTATTTCTTCCAACCGGGCTAATACCGCCAAAATCGGGGCAAAGGTATCGGCGTCTGATTCTTCATAAGTTCTTATGGGCAATGAAAATTCATGGGCTAATTTCAGATAAGCCCCTTCGTTGAAACCCTGGGGATTAAAAATGTCATAATCTTCAACCAGATTCAACTGGACGCCGGGCCATAACAACCTAATCCGGCGGCCGACAAAATTAAGCGTTTTTTTGTCGCCAATCAGATAAAAATGTATTTCCTCGCCGACGTGATGAACGGCAACCTCAAAAATAACCGAGTTTTCAAAATTACTCAATAAATTGAAAAATTTTTCAGAAAGCCCGATTTCATCTTTGAAATTTTTTTCCGTTTTTTCCTCCTTGGGAAATTTCAACAAAAGCACGGATCGTTGTTGGGGAACGGAATGGCCGGCTGATTTTTGTCTCGCTTTGCGAGCCAAAAATAACCAAATAAGAACTGATACTATTACTAATAAAATAGAAAGAGGGATATAATTCATATTTTAAAACTTAAATCTATTTTTTATTATAAACAAAAACCGAGGAAAATAAAACCCGGCGCTTGCAACCGCAAGCTACAGCGAGGATAACGCCTGGCCGGCGGCATTAACCTCCGCTTCCTGCTTAGATAAACCCTTGCCCTCGGCAATTAATTTCTCGTTGACGTAAACCCCGACCCGAAAAATCTTCTGATGATCCGGCCCGCTTTCTTCTAAAACCTGATAAGTCGGAGTTACCTTGGATTGTTCCTGAATCATTTCCTGAAGAAAACTTTTGGGGTCTCGGTAAAGCTGTTTTTTCTCAATTTCCTCAAGATGAGGCAATAAAAACTTAAGAATAAAACCTTCGGCGATTTCATACCCCCGGTCCAAATAAATAGCCGCCAGAAGCGCTTCAAAAGCGTCAGCCAAAATCGCCTCCCGGCCCTTGCCCGTGTCCTTGGCTTCGCCTTTTGAAAGAAGAATGTAATTTTCCAAATCAATTTCCCGGGCCACCTGAGCCAGCATCTGATAATTTATCAAAGCGGCCCGTAAAACAGTAAGATCCCCTTCGTTCCGGCCGGGATATTTTTTGTAAAGAAAATCTGAAGTGATTAATTCCAAAACCGAATCGCCCAAAAATTCCATCCGTTCATTGTGCTGTCCCCAACTGGGATTTTCATTAAGATAGGAGCGATGGGTTAATGCCTCTTTGAGTAAATTTTTATTTTTAAACTCAACTCCTATTTCTTTTTCTAATTTTGAAGAATCCATATAAATTAAAATAACTAGCCGATAGCGGCTGTCTGCTTTCTTGATTTTTCTATTTCTTTATAAACCGTTCCCAAAACGCCGTTGATGAATTTTCCCGAAGTGGGACCGCCGAAATTTTTTGCTATTTCAATGGCTTCGTTAATCGCCACCTTATCCGGCACTTCTTTTTTATCGGCGTAAAGCAATTCATAAAGGCCAATTCTTAAAGCATTGCGGTCAACAATGGAAATCTGGTTTAACGGCCATTCGGGAGCCGCGCTCACGATTATTTTGTCCAATTCGTCTTTGTGGTCAATCACGCCTTGCGTTAAGCGCCAGACAAATTCCGGTTCGTCCAAACCCGGCGCAAACTCTTTTAAGTTGCGTTCAATAATTTTTATAAGGTCGGCCTTTTGGCCGTAAAAATCCCATTCGTAAAGCGATTGTAAAACTATTGAGCGAGCTAATTGACGAGATGCCATACCATTATTATATAAATTTTAAATCCGCCGGGCAAGGCGGATAAAAAAATCTATGGCAAACTCTTTATTTCTTGCACTGCGGACAAGAACAATGAGACAATTTCGGGCCGCCGCAAACCGGACAAACCGCAAATTTGCCTTTCTTTAAAAAGAGTTGAGACCGTCTCCGGCCGACTTTTGATTTTGAATGATGTTTTGTTGGTACGCCACCCATAAATTTTTCGCTTTGCTCAAAATTTAAGTAATTAGTAATTGAGTAATTAGTAATTAGAAACGAAAAATTTATTCCTAACTACAAATTACTCACACTAAATACAATTAATAATAATTAATCTTATGATATTTCTAAAAAAAGGTCAAACCCGGCAAAAGAAGTTCAACTCCAATTTTACTATTGTAATTCCACGATCGTGGAATTACAATAGTAATTGAATTTAGTAATTTAAATTGTGTTGTGGAAATAAATAAAAAGCCCTGAGTAAAAACTCAGGGCTTTTGGAATAAATATCTAACTTTACTTTTTAAGAGACAATTAATCCTCTTTTTCGGACTTGGATTTGAATCTTGTTTTTCTTTTTGAAGAATTTTCCATGGCGAGTGACCTTGAAACCGACAGCATAACAATGCGTCCATTCGCAATCGCAATCTTTACAAATATAAAAAATTTCCCCAAAAAGCTTGATCTTTAAATCTTTGCCGGTATTTTCATTTACAATTTTTTCACTGCCACATTCAGGACATCCTCTCGCCATTTTTTTCACCTCCTCATTTTTTTCAGCAAACCCGCATTAATCAGAATCTGTTTTTCCTCCTTAGTTAATTGACTGATATCTGTTTCTTTAGGGTCGCCGCTTCTCAATCCCATCTTAAAATTAACTATAACTGCGGTTGCATGAGCAATCCCCAATCCCCTTGCCATATTAATATGCTGTCTTAAATTCATCTTCCACCTCCTTATATTAATTTGTTAATTTGCTGTTTGACTTCACATTATTTAATAATAATAAAACATGCCTGTCAAACCACTCCGAAATTTCGAAGTGATCTTTTACCCTCACATGGCGTGGGGGTTTTGTTTTTTTGGCAAAAGAATTATGATGTTAATATCAAAATGAAATTCGTCCATCTCCATACTCATTCCCATTATTCCTTGCTTGACGGCTTGGCGAAAATTGACGATTTAATTAACCGCGCCAAAGAATTAGGCATGGAGGCTCTGGCGATAACCGACCATGGAAATCTTTATGGGGCGATTGAGTTCTACCAAAAGGCAAAAAAAGCCGGAATCAAACCGATTATCGGCGTGGAAGCGTATTTAGCGTCCCAAAGCCGATTTGATAAGCGTTCCCGAATTGACGACCGGCCCTATCATTTAATTCTTCTGGCCCAGAATAAAACTGGCTGGCTAAATCTTCTCCAATTAGTGACCAAATCAAATTTGGAAGGATTTTATTATAAGCCAAGAATTGATAAGGAACTTTTAGCGCAACACCATGAGGGAATTATTGCGACCTCAGCTTGCCTGTCCGGAGAAATTTCGCGGCTGATTGCGGCGGAAAAAATTTCGGTGGCCAAAGAAAAAATTCTTGAATATCAAAACATTTTCGGCCCGGAAAATTTCTTTTTGGAAATCGGCCATCACCCCGGAATAAAAGATTCCGAAAAAATTAATCAAGCTATCATTGAACTCTCAAAAGAAACCGGAGCGCCTTTAGTAGCCACTCAGGACATTCATTATCTTAAATCAGAAGACGCGCCTTATCATGAAATTCTTCTGGCAATCCAAACAGGCAATACGGTAGATGATCCCGGCCGGCTCACTTTCACTGACGATTTCTCTATGCGCTCTCCGGAACAAATGGCCGAATTTTTCAAAGAAACTCCGGAAGCGATTACTAACACTATTAAAATTGCAGACCGCTGTAATTTGGAAATTGAATTGGGAAAAATTCTCATGCCGGACTTCCCCGTTCCCGAAGGCCAAACCTCTAATTCTTATCTCCGCAATCTTGTTAATGAAAAATTAGCCAGTCGTTTTTCCGAAATCACCGAGGAAATAAAAAAACGGCTTGATTACGAGCTTTCTGTGATTGAAAAAACCGGCTTTGCCGATTATTTCCTGATTGTTCGGGATATTATTGCCTGGGCAAAACAGCGGGGCATCGTTGTCGGGCCCGGCCGGGGCTCGGCCGCCGGCAGTCTGGTTTCTTATGTTTTAGACATAACCAATATTAATCCCTTAAAATACGACCTGCTTTTTGAAAGATTTTTGAACGCCGACCGTATTCAGATGCCCGATATTGACATTGATTTTACCGATGTCCGGCGCGATGAAGTGGTGGCTTATGTCCGGGAAAAATACGGCACCGACCGGGTGGCGCAAATTATCACTTTCGGAACAATGGCGGCTCGGGCGGCGATTCGCGATTCCGGCCGGGCTTTAGGTTTCGCCTACGGCTTTTGCGACCAAACCGCCAAAATGATTCCTTTTCAATTTAACTTAGAGAAAGCGCTTGAAGAAGTAACCGAACTGCGCGACCTTTATGAGCACGATGCCAACGCCAAAAAATTAATTGACTCAGCGAAAAAAATGGAAGGTGTTGCCCGTCACGCCTCGGTCCATGCCTGCGGCCTGGTGATTTCAAAAGAAGCTCTTACTAATTATTTGCCGCTTCAATATGCGCCGCAAAACAAAGATATCATCATTACCCAGTTTGAAATGCACAGCATTGAAGATTTAGGACTTCTGAAAATGGACTTTCTGGGCCTCCGCAACCTGACCATTATTGAAAACACTTTGAAATTAATAAAAGACATTTATCAAAAAGAAATTGACATCAATAAAATTCCTCTTGATGATAAAAAAACTTTTGAACTTCTGCGCGCCGCCGAAACCACCGGAATTTTTCAGCTGGAAGGTTCTGGTATGCGCGGCTACTTAAAACAATTAAAACCGAGTGAAATTGAGGATATTATCGCCATGGTTTCTTTATACCGGCCGGGGCCGATGGAATTGATCCCCCAATATATCCGCCGGAAACACGGCCAGGAAGAAATCACTTATCTTCATCCGCGGTTGGAGCCAATTTTGGCCAAAACTTATGGTGTTGCCATTTATCAGGAACAACTAATGACCATCGCCCGCGACCTCGCTGGTTTTTCTCTGACCGAAGCCGATATTTTGAGAAAGGCGGTAGGTAAAAAAATAAAATCCCTGCTTCAGGCCCAGGCCGAAAAAATGATTGAAGGCATGATCAAAAACGGCATTGAAGAAAAAACCGCCCGAAAAATCTGGCAATGGTTTGAACCATTTGCCCAATACGGATTTAATAAAAGCCATGCCACCTGCTACGCCCTTATCGGTTATCAAACCGCTTATCTCAAAGCTCATTATCCGGTGGAATTTTTTAGCAGCTTATTAAACGCCAACACCGATGACATTGAACGCATCGCCTTTCTGGTTAATGAGGCCCGAAAAGCAAATATTATCGTCCTACCGCCTGACATCAATAAAAGTTATACCGATTTCGCTCCGGAAAATTCCAACAATATCCGTTTCGGACTTTTAGCCGTTAAAAACATCGGCGCCAATATCGTTTCTATAATGATTGAAGAACGCGGCCGGGGCGGACCGTTTGAAAGTTTGCCGGATTTTCTCAACCGGGTTAACCACCGCGACCTTAATAAAAAATCCCTGGAAAGTTTGATAAAAAGCGGCTGCCTTGATTCAATGGGCATTGAAAGACAGGCCGCCCTATCAAACAGCGAAGAATTATTGAAATTTAATTCTTTGAGTAAAAAAAATAAATTAAGCAACCAGAACAGCCTTTTCAATTACCAGCCAAAATTAACTTCACTTAAACTGAATCAGGTTGAAGCCGCCGATGCCAAAACGAAATTATCCTGGGAAAAAGAACTTTTGGGACTTTATATTTCCGACCATCCCCTTAAAAGATATACCAATCAACTCAAAGAAAATCGCGTCCAGCCGATAAAAGAGACAATGAATGGCGGGCTCAAAGACCGGGCCCGGCTTAAAGTGGCCGGTGTGGTTTCCAGTATCCAGAGAATTATAACCAAGAGGGGCCAACCGATGCTGTTTGTCAAAATTGAAGATTTAAGCGATAATTTGGAAGTCATTGTTTTCTCCGAAACTTTTTCCAAAAATCCCAATCTTTGGAAAGAAAATAATATCTTGATGATAAACGGCCAGCTTTCCCTAAGAAACGGAGAAACTAAAGTTATCTGCAACGAAGCAAGAGAATTATGAACCCCATTAGAAGTCTTGAACAGAAAAATTTCTATAGAAATTTTTCTGTCATAACAGATAGGTTAATCAAATATGAATTTTTAATTAAAATAATAATCATTATTAAACATGAACCAGACTTCTAACGGGGTGAAAATCATGCCTGATATCCAATTAAATAAAATCCGCCATTCTTTATCCCATATTATGGCCGCAGCGGTCGGCGAAATTTTTCCTGGCGTAAAATTCGGCATCGGGCCGGCCATTGAAAACGGCTTTTATTATGATTTTGACTTGCCCGCCAAAGCCTCTGGCGAAGGCGGGTTGTCTCCCGAAAATTTGCCGAAAATAGAAAAGCGGATGAAAGAATTGATAAAGCAGAATATTTCTTTCAAAAGAAAATTAGTTTCCAAAGCCGAAGCCAAAAAAATATTCAAAAACCAGCCATATAAATTAGAACTATTAAAAGATCTGCCTTCTAAACAAATCACCGTTTATCAAAATGGAGAATTTGTTGATTTATGCGCCGGACCTCATATTAAAAACACCAAAGAAATAGACCCAGAAGCTTTTAATTTGATAAAAATTGCCGGAGCTTACTGGAAAGGCGATGAAAAAAATCCGATGCTCACCCGGATTTACGGCCTGGCTTTTGAAACCAAAAAAGAATTAGACGGCTATATCAGTACAATCGCCGAAGCCCAGAAACGCGACCACCGCCGCTTAGGCCAGGATTTGGATTTATTCAGTATTCACGAAAGCATGGGCGGGCCCGGCTTAATCTACTGGCACCCCAAGGCCGGCCGCATCCGGGTAATAATAGAAGATTTTTGGCGCCAGGCTCATTATCAAAACGGCTACGAAATCGTTTTCACACCGCACATCGGCAAATCAACCCTCTGGGAAACCAGCGGCCATTTGGATTTTTACAAAGAAAATATGTACAGCCCGATGGAAATAGACGAAAACGAATATTATATCAAACCGATGAACTGCCCGTTCCATATTTTAATTTACAAAAACCGCATCCGCTCTTATCGGGATTTGCCGATGCGTTGGGCGGAACTTGGAACAGTTTACCGCTACGAAAAAGCCGGAGTTCTCCATGGACTTTTGCGCGTCCGCGGTTTCACTCAGGATGATGCCCATTTAATCTGCACCCCCGAACAAATGCCTTTTGAAATCAAAAAAGTTCTGGATTTCTGTTTTTATATTTTGAAAAGTTTCGGCTTTAATGATTTTCATATTTATCTTTCCACCAAGCCCAAAAAAAAATCAGTCGGCAGTAAAAAAATGTGGGAGGAAGCCACCCTCGCCCTTGAAAAAACCTTAAAAGATTCCAAACTTGATTATTCCGTTGACGAAGGCGGCGGCGCTTTTTACGGCCCAAAAATAGACATTAAAATAAAAGACGCCCTTGGCCGCGAATGGCAATGCTCCACCATCCAGTTTGATTTCAATATGCCCGAAAAATTCAAAATGGAATTCGTTGATAAAGACGGCAAAACCCACCGGCCATATATGATTCACCGCGCGCTGATGGGCTCGCTGGAAAGATTTTTCGGAATGTTGCTGGAGCATTACGCCGGCGCCTTGCCGCTTTGGCTATCCCCTGTCCAAGCGCAAATAATCAATATCGGAGCCGCCCATATAACTTACGCTCAAGAAATTAATTCACAGCTATCAGCAAACGGCATCCGCGTTTCTCTTAGCGACGAAAACCTGACGGTTTCCAAACGCATCCGCGAAGCCGAAATCCAAAAAATTCCCTATGTTCTGGTTGTCGGCGACAAAGAACTTCAAAACGATACCGTTAATATCCGCCACTACCGCCGCGGCCAGGAAGGAGAAATCAAACTGGAAAAACTTCTTGAGCAAATCAAAAAAGAGATCGCGGACAAAACCATTTAACGACAGAATTTCCGCAAACGTCTTGACATAAAGTTAAAACTTTGCTTTGCTTTAAAAAGCTTTTTAACATAAAAATCTAACTAAAAGGAGGTGTAAAAATGGCAAGAAACAATATTCGCTGGCTGATTAGATCGGTCGCTCATTGCAAAGAAGGCTGTTGTACGCGGTCGCGGGCACGACCTTAAACTGCCTGTTTATTTCCATTAATTTATTAACCAATACCCTGCGCACCGACAAGTCCCCCGTGCTAATTTTGGCGCGGTGACCAACGCCCGTAAGGAAGGGCCGTCCAAAGCAATCCTGGCCGGATTGCCGGCAGCGCAGGACGTTTTACAGAAGGAGGGAACGCAATGAAAATATCTAATGTGATAATCGGACTGATTAGCCTGGTTTTGATAGTCGGCTTGGCATTCGCATTTAACTCCAAGAATAATCAGCTTTCCCAGTCGCAGCAGACAGTTGCGCTCGCGAAACAGCAAATACAGAAAAAAGAAGTTCAGATAGGCCACCTTTCCCAGAAAGTTTCTTTGCTTTCCAGAAAACTCAAAACCGCGGAAAACCGCCCGCTCTTGAGCTATAAAGTAAAAACCGGAGACACTCTATATAGTCTCTTTGGGGGAATAAATGCGTTAAAAGTCGCTAAATTCAACCATATTAAAGACGCCGACAATCTGCAAGCGGGTAGAATAATTAAATTCCCCGGGTACATACACAAAATTATGCCGGGCGATACCTTGTTCAAATTGGCCGGAAAAAATTGGAAACATACCGCTTGGCTTAACAATCTTGGTTCTTGCCCCGATCAAGTCAGAGCGCTACCAGTCGGATTCCTGATAAAAATCCCCAATATTTAATTCACCTCCTTATAGCACAGTGTCCCGATAACTATCGGGACACTTTTTTTTAAAAAAATCAACCAAAATGGTTTATAATGAAATAAATGAAAAATATAAATAATAAAATCATCGTCATTCTCGGGCCGACGGCTTCCGGGAAATCGCAATTGGCCATTAAAATCGCCAAGAAATTTAACGGCGAAATAATTTCGGCTGACTCCCGCCAGATTTATAAAGGACTGAATATCGGCACGGAAAAAATAACCAAAAAAGAAATGAAAGGCGTCAAACATCATATGATTGACATTGTTAAGCCGCAAAAAACTTATACTGTGGTCCAATATCAAAAAGCGGCCAAAAAAATCCTGAATGGAATTTTTAAAAAAAATAAATTTCCAATAATAGTCGGCGGCAGCGGATTTTACATTGACGCTTTGATTTATGATTATAAATTGCCGGCCGTGGCTCCTCAGAAAGGTTTGCGAAAACGGCTTGAAAAAAAATCATTAGAAGAACTTTTCCGGATGCTTCAGAAATTTGATCCCAAAAGAGCGGCTAATATTGACCCTTGCAACCGAAGAAGATTAGTCAGGGCCCTGGAAATCGTTATCACAACCGGATCTCCCGTACCGCCGTTAGAGCGAAATGCTATCAGCGTAAATCAGCGGAATCAGCGGAAATCAGCGACCGCGTTTGCGGTATTAAAAATAGGCATCAAAAAAACACCAAACGAACTTCGGCAGTTAATCAATCAAAGATTGGAAAAAACGCTGAAAAAAGGTCTGATTGAAGAAATAGAAAAACTCCACAAAAAAGGACTAAACTGGAAACGGTTTGGGGAATTGGGCTTGGAATACCGGCTGGCCGCCGATTATCTGCGCGGTTTGATTTCTTATGAAGAAATGACCGAGCAAATGAAAAAAGAAATTTACCGCTACGCCAAACGCCAGATAACCTGGTTTAAAAGGGATAAAAGTATTATTTGGATTAAGACGGAAAATCAGGCCCGTTCAATGGCAAATAAATTTTTACTATTGTAATTCCACGATCGTGGAATTACAATAGTAAATCTTTTGATTATCGTAAAGATTCTTCAAAAAGATTTTTCAGGATTTCAGGGTTGGCTTGGCCTTTGAGCTTTTTCATCGCCTGACCGATTAAAAATTGCAAGGCATTGGCTTTGCCTTTTCTATAATCAGACAAGGCCGCCGAATTTTCCATTATCACCTCCTCTATAGTTTTTTTAATTATCGCTTCATCAGAAATCTGACTTAATCCTTTTTCCTGGATAATCTGCCGCGGGTTTAAGCCGGATAAAAACATTTCTCCCAGAACATCCTTGGCGATTCGGCTGGAAATTTTATTTTCAATAATCAAACCCGTTAGTTCGGCTAACTGCCGCGGATTGATTTTTGATTCTTTTAAAGAAATCCCCTGTTCGGTTATCAAGCCAAAAAAGTCTGAAGTTAAATAATTAAACAAAACTTGGGGTTTATAATCTGAAGCCAGAAGTTTAAGTTCCTTCACGGCCTTTTCAAAATATCCGGCGATATAATTATCTTCAATGAGAATTTCCGCCTGGGCCAGCGTCAGGCCATATTCTTTTTCAAAACGATTTCTTTTTGCCGCCGGCAATTCCGGAAGCGAATCTTTCAATTCTTTAATATTAAATTTGACTAAATCCAGCGGCGGCAAATCCGGTTCCGGAAAATAACGATAATCATGGGCTTTTTCCTTACTGCGCTGACTGACTGTTATTCTTTTTACGTCATCCCAGCCGCGGGTTTCATGTATCACCTGCTTCCCCTCCTCTAAAATTTCAGTCTGTCTTTTTATTTCATAATCAACCGCCTCTTTCACCGACTTAAAAGAATTTAAATTTTTTACTTCTACCTTAGTTCCTAAGGTAGACGCTGATTCATGCTGATTATCAAACTGATTCATGCTGATATCCGCGATTTCACGAAGCGAAATATTTACCTCCACCCGCATTTGCCCTTTTTCCATATTGGCCTCGGAAATATCCAGATACCGTAAAATAAGCTGTAATTCTTTGGCAAAAGCCACCGCTTCTTCACCGCTTCTGATATCCGGCTCGGTAACTAATTCCATTAAAGGAACGCCGGCGCGGTTGAAATCCACCAAACTGTGATTTTCTTTATCATGAGAAAGCGTGCCAGTATCTTCTTCTAAATGGACTCTGGTGATTTTAACGCCGTTCAAAGTTCCGCCCTCCACCAACGGCTGTTTATATTGGGAAATCTGATAACCTTTGGGCAAGTCGGGATAAAAATAACTTTTGCGGTCAAAACGGGAAACTAAAGGAATTTTCCCGGCAACAGCCAAGCCCAGCTTGATAACTGATTTTACGGCTTCTTCGTTAATAACCGGCAGGGTTCCGGGATGCCCCAGGCAAATCGGGCAAACATTGAAATTAGGCCGGGTTTCATCGGGGTTATTCGGACTAGCACAAAACATTTTGCTTCTGGTCTTTAATTCAGAGTGAATTTCCAAACCAATAGTGGGTTTATACATAATTTATAATCTTTTTAATTATCTGCCGGTGTGTTTCTTTGATGCTTTTCTCTCCGTCAATTATGATAACATTTTTGAATTTCTTGAGAATTTTTTTATAATTTTGATAAACATTTTCCAATTTTTCTTTATACTCAAACAGAGTTTTCTTCTTCCCTCTTTTTTCTATCCGTGAAATACAGGTTTCCGGGTTGGTATTTATAAAATAAACCAAATCAGGCAATAAAAATTTATCATTAATTTTTAGAAGATAGCTTAACGGCACTCCCATGCTTCCATAGGCAAAAGACGAAAAACAATATCTGTCAGAAATAACAACTTTACCTTTTTTGAGATTAGGCATAATAAGCCCGGTTAGATGGGCTTTTCTATCCTGGCTATACAACGCCTGAAGTTTTTTAGGCGAAATTTTTTTCTTTCTTTCCAAAACAAGACGAATCGTTTTGCCGGCGCGCGAATCCATCGTTGGTTCTTTTGTCAAAACAACGTCAAATCCACCTTTTTTTAAGAATCTATCTAAAAGCTCCATCTGAACGCTTTTCCCGGAACCATCCAATCCTTCAAAAACAATAAATTTTCCTTTATAGGGATTTTTGCGCATTAAAATAAAAAGGCCTTCTGATTTGATTCTAAATCAGAAGGCCTTAGGGGTCAATTTATCTTTCTACTTTTCTATCTCAATCCCCATGCTTCTCGCCGTTCCTGCTACAATTTTCTCGGCCGATTCTATGCTGTCGGTGTTCAAATCCACCATTTTCCTTTCAACAATTTTGCGGACATCTTCCTTGGTTACTTTCCCCACTTTGGTTTTCAACGGATCACCGGAGCCTTTTTCCAAACCAGCGGCTTTTTTAAGCAAAGCCGAAACCGGCGGGGTTTTCAGCTTAAATTCAAAACTTCGGTCCTGATAAATGGTAATCACAACCGGAATAACATCACTCATTTCCTTGGTTGCTTCATTGAATTGAGAGCAGAATTGCCCGATATTAACTCCATGCGGGCCTAAGGCCGTGCCCACCGGAGGCGCCGGATTGGCCTTGCCGGCCTGAATCTGCAATTTTGTAATTATTTTTATTAGTTTTGCCATATTATAATTTTTTTACCTGCAACATATCTAATTCAATTATGGTTTCACGGCTGAAAATAGGAACCTTCACTTTAACCTTGCCGTGCTCTTCTATAATTTCCGCTATTTTGCCGTCATGGTCTCTGAAGGGGCCATCAACAATTTTTACCATTTCTCCCACCTTAAAGTCAATATTGAATTTCGCTTCCTTCTCGCCCATCTTCGCCATCAAACTTTCAATTTCTTCTTTAGAAAGCGGGGTCGGCTTGGTGCTTTCCGCCCCGACAAAACCGGTTACCCTTGGCGTATTTCTGACCACATACCAGGAATCATCGTCCAAAATCATATCAACCAAGACATATCCGGGATAAATTTTTTCTTCAATTTGCTGACGCTTACCGTTTTTTATTTTAATTTTTTTCTCCTTTGGAACTAATACCTCAAAAATTTTTTCCTGCATTTCCAAAGATTCTAATCTCTGTTTTAAATAGCGAACTACGGCATCTTCATAGCCGGAATAAGTGTGAATGGCATACCAATGGCGTTCTTGTTTTGGCGCTTGTTTGGGCATTTTATTTTATAAAAAATTTATTTAACAGAAAAAGAAAAATGAAATCAATTAATCCTAAGAATGCCGCCGTTGCCAAAGAAAAAACAATCACAAATAAAGTGTAACGGGTAGCTTCTTGGCGTGAAGGCCAATTGATTCTTTTGAATTCCTGTATGGCTTCCTGCAGAAAATTTTTGATCTTAGTGAGCATAATTTAAGATTATATATTAAAATTGGAATTTGTAAATGAAGAATCAAATATCCAAATTTTTAACGGCGGTGGCATGCGCCTGGATGAAATTCTTCCGGGGCTCCACTTCCTCCCCCATGAGAATATCAAAAAGCCGGTCGGCTTCAACCGCATCTTCTATCATCACCTGTTTCAACTGGCGGGAATCGGAATTCATCGTTGTTTCCCAGAGTTGTTCGGGATTCATTTCTCCCAAACCTTTATAGCGTTGGATAGTCACGCCGGTTTTCCCATCGTCAGAAAATAATTTAAGAATACGGTCCCGTTCCGCTTCTTTGTAAGCATAATGGACTTCCTTGCCTTTCTGAAGACGGAAAAGCGGCGGCTGGGCGATAAAAAGATGCCCGTTTTCAATTATAGGCACAAGATAGCGGTAAAAAAGAGTCAACAACAAGGTCCGGATGTGAGCGCCGTCAGTATCGGCATCAGTCATAATAATCACCTTATGATAGCGAAGTTTTGAAAGATCAAAGGCTTCACCAATAGCCGTGCCGATGGCGATAACCAAGTTCCTTATTTCCTGGTTCATCAGCATCTTGTCCATTCTTGATTTTTCCACATTAAGAATTTTGCCCCGCAAAGGCAAGATGGCCTGAGTCCGCCTATCGCGGCCCTGCTTGGCGCTTCCGCCGGCCGAATCGCCCTCAACGATGAACAGCTCTGATTCTTCGGGACTGCGAGAACTGCAATCAGCTAATTTTCCCGGTAAAGTCATTCCTTCTAAAGCCCCTTTTCTCAAAACCGTTTCTTTGGCCGCTTTGGCCGCCTGCCGCGCTTTAGCCGTCAAAAGACATTTTTCAACAATCCTTCGGCCGTCAGATGGATAACGCTCAAAAAATTCCTTAAGTGCTTCATTGACTACGGTTTCCACCGCAGTTCGGGCTTCCGGATTGCCCAACCGGGCTTTGGTTTGCCCCTCAAATTGAGGTTCCCCTAATTTTACCGACACCGCCGCCACCAAACCTTCGCGGACATCCTCGCCGATTAAATTTTCCTCGGATTCTTTAAGATAGCCCTCGCGGCGGCCGAAATCATTAATAGTTCTGGTCAAAGCCGACCGAAAACCGGTTGAATGCATCCCGCCATCGGGGGTATAAATATTATTAGCGAAACTTATTTCCTGAACTTCAATGTCGTTGGTGTAAGTAAAAGCCGATTCCACCAAAATTTTTTCGTAACTCCGGCTTTGATGAAAAATTTGATTTTGAATCGGTTCTTTGTTCCCGATTAAATATTTAACAAAAGATTTAAGTCCTCCTTCAAAATAAAAACCATAGGCCTCGGTCTGTTCCGAACGATTGTCAATAATTTCTATTCTTAACTTCGGCGTCAAATAGGCCTGCTGTCGGAGATGGCCGATTATTTTTTTCAAATCAAATTCAACCGCTTGAAAAATCTTCGTATCAGGTTCAAAAATTACTTTAGTCCCCGTCTGCCCGCATTTCCCTTCTTTTCTGACTTTGTATTGCGGCTTGCCTTCTTTGTATTCCTGCGAATAAAGATTGCCGTTTCGACAAACCTCAACCCGCAGCCATCTTGATAAAGCGTTGACCACCGAAACGCCGACACCATGAAGCCCGCCTGCCACTTTGTATGATTCGCCCCCGAATTTTCCACCTGCATGCAAAGTGCACAACACGGTTTCCAAGGCCGATTTTTTAGTGTGAGGATGAATATCTACCGGAATGCCGCGGCCGTCATCAGCCACCGCCACCCGGTTATCTTTAAACAATTCCACTTTGATATTTTTGGCGTAACCGCCCATCGCCTCGTCAATGCAGTTGTCCACTACTTCCCAAATTAAATGATGAAGCCCGTCAACGCCGGTTGAGCCGATATACATCGCCGGACGTTTTCTGACCGGTTCCAGCCCTTCCAAAACATAGATATCCTTGGCTTCGTAAGAAACCTCCTTCTCTTTAGCCGGAGTAGCTTCAGCGGTTCCTTTTTTTATTGATTTTTCCTTAATTTTTCCCTGTTTTTTAGCCATATAGACAAAATTAAAATACCCGCTTGGGTATTTTAATATTAACAAAAAACCGATTATTAAGCAAGGATAATGTGCCCAGGGAGGGATTTGAACCCTCAATCCTTGCGGCATGCGCCCCTCGAACGCACGCGTATACCAGTTCCGCCACCTGGGCTTTTGGGTTTTTATTTTACCGAATTTTCGTTGATTTGAACTTCCACCGGTTCCTCGGTTAATTCTGTTTTCTTGGCGGCCACGGTTTTGACCATTTCTTTTTTAAGTTTTCGCCGGACTTCTTTTTCGGATTCTCTCCGCAGATAATAAAGTTTCGCCCGCCTCACCTTAGGGCTTCTTAAAATTTCTATTTTATAAATATTCGGTGAATGAATCGGGAAAATCTTTTCCATGCCTACTCCCTGGCTCACTCTTCGGACAGTGAAAGTCGCCCCGATTTCCGAGCCGTGCTTGCGGGCAAGAATCGTTCCTTCAAAAAGACTAGTCCGGGTTTTTTCCCCTTCCTTGAATTTTTCATGAACCCGGATAGTAACGCCAGGTTTTATTTTTTCCAAAATCTCTTTTTCCATAGTTATTTAGCTTAACTTTTTTCGTCAAGCGTGTCAATAATCCTTCTGAGTTCTTCCGGCAATTCAGCTTCAAGTTTAATACGATGCCCGTCAGCCGAACTAAACTCCAAAGAAGTAGCATGAAGGAATTGCCGGTTTAAATCAAACGGTATTTTCAGTTTTTTAAAACCATAAAGCTTGTCTCCCACCACCGAATGATTGACTGACGCCAAATGAATTCTAATCTGATGCGTCCGACCGGTTTTAGGAGTTACTTTCAGCAAGCTGAAAGTCGCTGATTCATGCTGATTTAAATCTGATTTATACTGATAATAATTTAAAACTTTATATTCTGTTATCGCCTCCTTTATGTCTTTAGCTTTTCTCTGGCAGACGGTTCTTTTTATTGTTCCGCTTTTAATGCCGATTGGGGCGTTTATTTCGCCGGATTTCGGTTCCAGTTTCCCCCAAACTAAGGCCAGATATGTCTTTTTAATCTGGTGAGTTTTGAAAAGATTTTTCAGATATTCAAAAAACTGCTGGTTGCGGCAGATTATAATCACTCCGGAAGTGTCGCGATCCAGCCGATGAACGATTCCCGGCCGAATTATCGGGTCATCTCCGACATTTTTTACTTCGGGGTATCTTTCCAAAACCCAATCAACCAATGTTAATTCAGTTTGCTCTTTTTGGCTTTCAATCGGATGAACCAAAACTCCGGACGGTTTATTAACCGCGATAAAATCCTTAGTTTCATAAATTAAAGAAATCATTTTATAAATTGGCTGAAAAATGGTTAATTTGCGGGCGACACGATGTTTTGCACCCGACCGACTTGCCCGTCTTCCAGACGCACTTTAATCCCATGCGGATGAAAACCGGAATTGGTCAAAATTTCCGCCACTGTTCCCGAGGTAAGCGTTCCTGTTTTTTGATCCGCCTTTAGTACGACTTCCACTCTCGAACCGATTTTTACGTCTTCTCTGTTTTGCCCGTTCATATTATTTATTATTACCTATCTCTGAGCGGAATCGCAAATATCCTTGAAATCGCAGAAAGCGCAAAGCTGACTCGGCTTCGCCTTGAAATCACTGCCTTTTATTTCTTCAATCTCTTGGATTATTTTTTCTTTCAGCTGTTCTTTCTCTTTTTCCGTTCCGAGAAAAGACGCTTTCTTGCCGTCGGTTAAATAATGATAAGCCAATTTTTGGGGCTTTAGTTTGAATATCTCTTCAGCCGCTATCTGATAAATCAACAATTGTTCTTTATCGCCCGGATACAGCTTGTCTTTAGAATTTCCTGTTTTGTAATCAATGATGGTCACGCCACCATCCTCTTCATCAATTCTGTCCACCACGCCGTATAAGGCATATCCCCCTATTTTCAGGTTAAACGGCATTTCCAAAGCAAAGGCATTATTGATTTTTAAAACTTTCGGCGGATTTTTTACAAATTCATCATAAAAATCTTTAATTATTTTCCTGCCGAGCTTGCGATAATCCTCTTTTTGTTTTTTACTCTCATACCATTCGTCAATCCAGTTTTTCTCATAAATTTCCGTTAAATCGTCTAAATCTAAAGATTTTTCATGCCTGCCGGCAGACAGGGCTTTTTTACCGGCCTTAATTGTTTTTTCTTCAAACCCGAACAAATTTGTTTGATTGCTCGCGCTGCCTTCGTTGGCGTATTTTAAAAATTCATAAAAAGTATTATGCATCGTCTTCCCGAAAGAAAACACGGCCTTGCCTCTGGTCGGAACCTTCAGAATAAAAGCGAATTTATACTGCAACGGACACTTGTCAAAAGCCGCCAATTGCGAATACGAAAAATGTTTCGGCAGATAATCCGGCATCGGCTTGTTTTTTGTCCCGACCGAAATCGGTTTCTCCGCGAGCATTTCGTTTTGAGTTTTTAAGTTTTTCGGTTTTTCAGTTTTTTCCTGGTATCCCATTTCAATCAGAAAGCGAGACAATTTCTTTTTTCTCACCCCGCCATAATCTTCAGCCGAAGTGAAATAAATATCTTTCTTGGCTCTGGTAATGGCCACATAGCAAATGCGCCTTTCTTCCTGCAAATGAACATCCCCAGTTGGCTTTATGTCTTTGATTAAATCTTCGGGTAGCTCAATTAAATCCTTTCTTTCCATTGTCGGAAATCTTTTATCCACCATATTAACCAAAAAAACATATTTGAATTCCAAGCCCTTAGCTCCGTGGATAGTCATTATTTTTATCATGTCCGGGCCTTGCTCGGGGTCAAATTCAAGCTTTCCTTCTTCGCCGGATTCTATCTCAAGATTTATTTCCCGCATAAAATTGCCTAAAGTCGGCTCTATTGCCGCACTCTCAAAATTCTTCACTTTTTTATGGAATTGATTGAGTAAATCAAACTGTTCTTTGTCGTCTTTTTTCGTTAAATATTTTATATATCCCGACTCTTTAAGAAATGCAATCATTATTTCCGAGACCGATTTTTCTTTGGCAAAAATGGCGTGTTTTTTAATCAAGCTCAAAACGAAAAGGATTTTTTCCTGAACTTCCGGAGAAATTCCCGGAATTAGAGGAAGCTCTTCCATCGCCTCATAAAGCGACTTTGTTTTTTTGTGGCTGTATTGAGTAAGCTTCATAATATCCGCGGGCGGGATTTCCAAAAATGGCATATTCAAGATCCGGTAAACCGCCGGGCTCTCGTGGTAATTATCCAAAAGTTTGAAATATGAGATTACGTCCAAAATAACCGGCTTTGAATAAAGCCCTCTTGAAGCCAAAAATTGATAAGGCAAGCCCGCGCGCTCCAGGGCCTTAATAAAAGGATTGGCCGCGTCATTGGCTCTGACTAAAATCGCAAAATCGTTATAACCGGCGTCTTTGTCTTTTTTAAGAATCCCTAAGATCTTCTTTATTGTTTTATCAACTTCTTCTTCCAGGTTCTTCGCCAAAATATGCTCTATTTTGCCTTCACCTTTTTCCTGGGCGATTAATTCCTTGTTTATTTTATTTACGTATTCAAGGCGGTCGGGATTATTGGCTTTTATGAATTTATAAGCCAAATCCAAAATATTCTGGCCGGACCGGTAATTTTTAACCAAAGAAATTTGCTCGGCTTTCGGGAAATCTTTATTGAATTGGACTATGTTGCTATAAGATGCCCCTCTCCACCTATAAACAGAATTGTGGACCACTATTCCGTTGGCTATAAAATTATGGGTTTTGTCGATTTCCAAATCATATACTTTTATTTTTTTATCAACTTCTTTAATTGAAATTATTTTATCGTAAATTATCTCAGCGCCTTTTTTTACCGGAAGATAGTGTCCTAAAACTAAATTTTTTGCGGGCATAATCAAAGACATATAATTTCGTGCCGTGCCTGACGGCTTGCTGTATTTGCTCGCAACATTAAATTTATATTCTATGAATCCGCCTGTAATTTTTTCTATCGCTCTTGCTTTTCCTTCAAGATCTTTTACATCGCCTCCTTCTATGTTTAATTTCATTCCTTTCCTCGCTTTATAAAGAATATATCCTGCTGTTTTTAGCTTCTTAATTGTTTGCTTGTCTGACGTTTCCAAATAAAGCCTGTGCCTTGTCAAGCCATTCAAAAGCAGAGTTTTCTCGCTTCTGACGTGTTCCTTGCTTCGGTAATTTCTGTAGCACATTTGCAAATTGATGATTATCCTGACGCTTCTTCCCCTGTTAACGGCATCTAGACAATAATGGGGCGAATCTAAGTCAATATTTAAATCTTGAGCTAATTTCCGTATATTATCTTCGGTATTAATTTCCTTATATAATTTAGCCAACTCATTTTCTTTGATAACGATGCCTTCCCTGCTTTTAAAACAACAAGTGGGTATGCCGTACTTCAACGACCACAATGTTTCGTGATATCTCGCTTCAGAATCAGTGTTAAAGGCCCTTATTGCCAAAATTTTATCTGCCGAACGCTCTATCCTAAGCCGCAAAATTAAATCATCAGTTACCCCTATCCTCCACCCCAAATTTTTTCTAAACATCAAATAAACATAATGATAATTCTGCCGAGCAGTTCTTGGAACACAGCAAAACATTTTATGATTATCTGTCACGCTTACTGAATAGCCGCCTTCTGTTTTAACGGTTAATATCTTTGCCCTCTTGTTTTTGACGAAAACATTATTCACATTAGCAACCCCTATATGACCTTTTCCTACGGCTGTTAATGCTTTATCGCCTATTTCAATTTTTTTAATTTCCTTTATTTTGATTTTATCGTTCTCAAAAATCTCTATTTTTGAATTGCCCGGCAAACATTGGTCATCGTCGGCACAGACGGTCAGATTATTTTTCGGCGCCGCTAAGATTTTTATAAGCTCGTATTGCGCCCAGTTGGTGTCCTGAAATTCGTCAACTAAAATGTATTTGAATTTTTCCCGATATTTTTTCAAAATCAGCGGCCTTTTCTGAAACAATTTCAAACAATAATTTATCAAATCGCCAAAATCCAGAGAACTGTTCTCCAAAAGCAAACGCTGATAAACATGGTAAGCGTTCGCCACTTCTTTTATCCTCTCGGTTTCATTTTCTTCCGGCGCGTCATCCCGGGTTTTCAGCTTTTCGGCGTATTTTAAATAATCTTCGGGATAAATCGCCTGGTCTTTGCAATGGGAAAAATGAGAAATCAGGGCCTGGATAAATTTGGTCGGATTCCCCAGGGGTTTGTAATAATCGAGATTGAATTTTTCCAGATTGCGATAAACCAAAAGCCAGCCGGCCGTGTTGTCTAAAATCTTAAAATCCGCCGGCAAGCCGATATCCAAAGCGTAATCGCGCAAGACCCTTTCGCAGAAAGAATGGAAAGTGGAAATCCACAAATCCACATAGCCATAAGGCAAAAGAATATCAACCCTTTCTTCCATTTCCGCGGCCGCCTTTTCGGTAAAAGTGACGGCCAATATTTCTTCAGGTTTAACTTTCTCCTTTTCAATTAAATTAACTATTCTCTGGGTGATAACCGTCGTTTTGCCGGTTCCGGCTCCGGCCACAATCAAAAGCGGCCCCTGGCCATGAACCACGGCTTCTTTTTGCTCTTTATTAAGTTTTTCCAGATTCAGGGGCATTATTTTAAATATTTTTTTCCTTTTAATTTTTCGGGCAGAAAAGATTCCTTGGAATATTTTTCGTATCCTTTGCCGTAATTTAAATCTTTCATTAATTTTGTCTCAGGATTCCGCAAACTTAAAGGGATAGGAAGATTGCCGAAATTTTTTACGTCTTCCATCGCTTCCATATAAGCATCATGGGCTCTTCTGTCTTTTTTACACTGGCACAGATGAGCTACTCCGTGAGCCAAATTAATACCGCATTCGGGCAGACCGATTATTTCCACGGCCCGAAAAACATCATTAGCCACTACTAAGGCTGTGGGCTGAGCCAAACCAATATCCTCGGAAGCAAAAATAACCATTCTTCTGGCTATAAATTTTGGGTCTTCGCCGGAATCAATCATCCGAGCCAAATAATACAAAGCCGCATCAGGCTGGCTCGCTCTCATGCTTTTGATAAAGGCGGAAATAGTGTTGTAATGTTCTTCCCCGACTTTGTCGTATCTCAAAAACTTTGATTGGAGAACGTTTTTTAAATTTTCCACCGTAATCTTTTTATAAAGTTCGCTGGTGTTTTCCAACAAAGTTATTACTTGTCTGGCATCGCCATTGGCCGCATTTACCAGCCAATCTTCCGCCGCTTCATCCATTTTCATTCCGGTTCTTTTAATAATGGCCTTTATGTTATTTTCTGAAAGTTCATTTAAAACGAAAACTCGGCATCGGGAAAGCAAAGCCGATATCACTTCAAAACTCGGATTTTCGGTAGTGGCGCCAATCAAAATTATCTCCCCTCTTTCAACATAAGGAAGCAGAAAGTCCTGCTGGGATTTATTAAAGCGATGTATTTCGTCTAAAAATAAAACTTTAGGAACTCCGTCCGAGTCTTCTTCTAGTATTTTTCTGATATCCGCTTTTCCGGCCGAAACCGCGGACAATTCATAAATTTTTGCGTTCAGACTATTGGCATATATCTTGGCCAAAGTAGTTTTTCCGGTTCCAGGAGGCCCCCATAAAATAAAAGAAAACAAATGCTTTTGTTTTATAGCTATATTAAAAGGCTTTCCTTCTCCGACTAAATGCTCCTGACCGACAAATTCTTCCAAAATTTTCGGTCTTATTTTTGATGCTAACGGCTCCATATTTTTATCATTTTACCACGAATTTTTGGATTATGGAGCTTGCTCGGTGGAATTAATAAAAATACCTCAATCAGTTATTGAAGTACTTGTTTTTCGCTATACCCTAGCTTTCGCTACTCCTTTTTGCTCTTTATTAAGTTTTTCCAAATCCAAGGGCATTTTCTTTAGCAAAAAATAAAAAACCGCCTACTGATAGGCGGGCGCTTTTATCCTTCCTTACAAAAAATTTATTACAACTTAAGGCCGCATGGCCAAGATTAGTCAATACCTAAAAACCATCTACCGACTCAATACTAAGAGTAATTGGAGGAATATTTGATTGAGGAGCTGGTATAGAAATAACTGGTAAGGGATTTAACTTGGGCATTTTAGTCAGCGGTGGCAAAGCATACCTATTTTTTAAAATATAAAAATGGTTATTAATTTTTTTTACCTCTCCTCTAAATTGACAATTAAAATGACAAAAATCCATAATTAATTTGGTAACCCGAAAAAACGAACACATTTTAGATACTCGTAATTAAAGTCCAATGCATTTCCTACAAGCCGGTTGCTTTCAGATGTTGGGTAGTAAACATAGCTATACTCTTTTTGAAAACAATCTTTGCGGATTTCACTTGGTCTCCACGAAAACCAATAAAAACTAAACCCTAAAATTAGAAGTGTTATTAAAATAATCCACTTATATTCTTTAATTTTATTCATTAAATAAATAATAAAAGACCACCAATAATTATCGTTGGTATACCTAAGACTAAACCAATAACCGTCAAGCTCACAAGCGTACCTAAAATGACAAGCAATAAACCTATCGCTTTTCTTAGTGGCTTAAAGTAAAGAGCTGCTACTATTAAAATAATTACCACGGCCAGAGTAAATATCACTTGAATGTTCATAATTTTAAATATATTTAACCTATTTATATTTTATTAAAAAATCTTTAATTATTCCCCTTGTATTCATAAATTTATTTTCAGTATTTTGGCTAAAAGTATAAGTAGCATTATCGCTGTAATATATAAGCCGATTCTCACCGCTAATGGACGTTTATAATTTGAGGAATTTATCGATTTTTCTATATTCACACCCATCGCCAGAGAAATTGCTATATAGATAATTAAGATTGCCATAAATGTTATCTCCAATTGGATTATTTTAATTGAAGTATGCCTTTGGGGTTAATTTTACACTACTTGTTCTCTAGTTTCAAAAATCTTTTTTGCTAAACATACCATAATTGAAATTGAGGATATGTTTCTTTATCGCCAAAGTCCTTTGGTTCTATGCGAGAAAGTATGCCTCTTTTAAGCTGAAATAATTTTCTCTTAAAAAATGCATTTTGCTTATTTCGGTTGTTCGCCCAATTTTGGTTAGCAGAATTTGCAGAGCAAATAATATTTCTCTTTTGGACAGGTTTGTTTTGCTTGGTTTTTCGCCGTGGACTTCGGTAGTTATAAAATCCCATTCTTGATTAAATTTCATAATAGTTTAGAAAACTTTATACCGGCAATCCTAATTTTTTAAGAGGGAGATAGTTGAAATAGTATTGGCACCCGACCGAAATAACATAATCAAGAGTATCCTTGTATGATGGATTTTTAAACCAATCATTGAGAATATAGATATATTCAACCTCAATATTCAGCGGTGCCATAAGTTTGCGGTACTGCTTCTTCTTAAAATCGCAGGTTTGTAACTTTTCATCAACCGAACCCGCGACTTTTTGAAATTTCATCTCAATAATAAAAAGAGTGTTATTCGCAATCACATACAAGGCTTCGTCCGGTAAAAGACGCTTTGAAATAAGTTTTCGCCAATCAACGCCCTCCCCTGTTAAGAATTTATATAAACCTTGCTTGCGATAACTTCTAGCTACTTCTTTTCCTTGATAGTAAATGACATTGCCTTTTACGGAATAATCTTTCGCTTTCTTAAGAATTGCCAAGATATCGCGTTCTTTCTCAAAGTTGAGCCCTGTTATCGTATTGCCTCCGCCTATTCCTTTTGTTTTCATACTTTTTTGTATTTATTTTTTAGATTGCGATCCAATTCCTCAAATCGCTTTATTGATACATCCAAATACTTTGGTTCAGTATCAACACCGATAAAGTGCCGTCCCAAAAGATAGGCGGCAATTCCAGTTGTTGAACTTCCAGTGAATGGATCAACAACTAAATCGCCCTTGTTAGTTGAGGCAAGCACGATTCGTTTTAGTAAATCTTCCGGTTTTTGCGTAGGATGTTTTCCAAATCTTTTTTCAATTGTTTTCGGTGTTCCCATCGCCCAAACCGAACGCATTTGAAGCCCTGGTTTTTTTAGCTGATCTTCCGGCCAGTTGCCATTTTTCATTAAAGCATAATTGAAAATATGTTTTGCCTTTTTATCCTTTCTCGCCCAAAGTAAAGTTTCATGGCTTGCCGTAAAATATCGGCAACTTAAATTCGGCGATGCGTTTGGTTTGAACCAAGCGACATCGTTTAGAATTTGGTATCCAAGTGACTGCAAAGCATAACCGCATTGATAAATTGAATGGTAAGTGCCACTAACCCAAAGTGTACCATGGGGTTTTAAAACTCTCCGACAGGCATCTATCCATTTGTAATGAAAATCGTAATCATCTTTGAATCCCTTGCTCTTGTCCCAATCTCCTTTATTGACGCTAACCATTCGTCCAGCGTGAACGGTAATGCCTCCGTTTGAAAGATTATAGGGGGGATCGGCAAAAATCATATCAACAGAATTTTCAGAAAGTTTGGCAAGAATGTCCAAGCAGTTTGCTTGGTAAAGTTTGAATTTTGGTTTTTCATAATATGGTTTAGATATAAGCGTATTTTTTAATAGTTTTGTATCGGAATACATTTTCACTTGTTCTTTCTTAAGAGTAGCTGTGCCAGCATCTCTGATCACATCAAGCACTATTCCTTGTATGGAAATATCCCGACCATTTCGCAATATGATCGGCTCCATATTTTTATTAGCTGGTTGTAGGCGAATATGTCCTCGCTCTTGATAATACTTTTTGAGCGTTGCTTCGTGGTTATCAATAAGCGCCACGACCTTTTGCCCATTCTCCGCTGTTTCTTGTTGTCTTACTAAAACGATATCGCCGTCGTTGATATTCTCGTCAATCATACTATTTCCAACAACGCGGAGCGCGTATACTTCCGACGAACGTGGAAGCATACTTTTGGGAACCGCAATCATTTCTTTGTTTTGGATTGCTTCAATTGGTTGTCCGGCGGCAATGGTCCCCAAAAGAGGGATTTTAACCATTTGCTCGTGTTTCGAAACAGAGATGGAACGAGGCTTGTTTTCTTCCTTCGTTAAATATCCCAAATCACGAAGTTTGGAAATATGAAAATGAGCCGTTGAAACCGATGCAAGTTTAAATTTTTTGCATATATCTTCAAGAGTGGGGGCATACCTTTTTCGTTTTTGATAGTCGGTAATAAAATCGAGAATTTGTTTTTGGCGTTTAGTAAGCATAATGTGTGGATTAACTTTTCACTATCAGCTTCAGTATACTAGAAAGTAAATAGAAAGTCCAAAGCAAGTTATCCACAGCATAAAATTGGGAAGAAATAATCTTTGTTCCTGTGGACCCGAGCGGGATCGAACCGCTGATCTCCTCATTGCAAATGAGGCGTTCTACCACTGAACTACGGGCCCCTGTTTATTTCAGCAACAACCAAAAAGAAACTCCGATTATCAATATAGTGCTAAAAATGCCAAAAATCCAATTAGTGGAAATGCCTAAGTGGTCAAAAAGGCTATAGTGGAATTTTTCATATTTTTTCACCCATGGCCAAGATTTAATTTTAGGAATGAAAAAAGGAAAGCCGGTGACGATTAAATCCGGCAAAGCCGCGCCAAAACTCGCCCAGAACAAAATAGCCCAATTTATTTTCAGAAAAAAAGCGCACCAAATTAAAAACCCCAATGTCAATAAAGCGTCAGCGGCAATAAAAATTACAACTGCTTTGGGCATTGTGCCGGCATCTCTGTCTTTTTCCGGCCAGACACAACCGGCGTCAAGATGAGGAATGAAATCCAACAAATGATGGGATATTAAACCGAACAAAAAAGCCATCGGCCAAGGAAAATTTCCCGCGGAACTGACGGCATCGGCGAAAACAACGTGGGCGAAAAGAATCATAGATATAATTTTAAAATAAAAAATCCCACCAGTCCATCATGAACTGGCGGGATTCGCTTGATATATCAGGATAATAAATCAGGAGAGGCGCCAAAACTGATCATCCATCTCATTCCTTCTTCAACGCTTAAACCTGTAGGAATAACCAGACTACTATCAACAATAATCGTGATGCCAGTTAAGGGATTTGGAACAAAAGGAATAAAAACAACTACCTTTGTATCCTTTCTCTGGACCACAAACCCGATACTCTGGATTCCCTCAATAACTTGCACCTTGACTACCTCCCTAAAGGCCTTTTTTTCTTTAAGAGTGAGTTTCGCCGTTTCTCTAAAAGTAAAATAGAGAGAGCCAATCAGCGGAATTTTTTTAATCGCCCTTTCTAAAAACTCAATTATTCTTTTCCCTATTTTTGAACTGAACCATCCCAAAAATATCAGAATTGCCGCGATACTAACGGCAATCAACAACCATTCTAACCATTCTCCGGTTGCCAATAAAAACGAAGGCAACGGCAATTTTGCTACCAAGCTGAAAATGACCGTCTTTAAACCGATTGCCGAAGAAATATTTTTAAAAATCTTTACCAAACAGGATAAAATAAACAGCAATAACCCCAAAGGCAAAACTAAAATTATTCCCGCGTAAAAATAAGCTCTAATCCGTTTCATCCTTTCCTCCTTTTTAACTGAATTATTAATGAACTCTTCCAGTGGGTGTGGGAGGGATCGAACCTCCGACCTCTGTCTTATCAGGACAGCGTTCTACCACTGAACTACACACCCCCACGCCAAAATTACTGCTATAAAGATTTTGTCAGGCCCAATGCTTTGAACCCATCAATGTTAAATTGGTCAACCGTTGGCTCTTTCAAAACATTGGGATTCAAGGCCATATTCAAATTTTTAGCCAGAAAACCCAAATTCCAAGATATGACAGTAATAAGGATAATTAACATTAAAACCGCTACTATCAAAAAAGTCAATTCCTGGTTGGATTTTACTTGTTTTGTTTTCGGCATAATTTATAAGTTTAATGGAATAAAACTTCACCGTTGATATTTGCCGTTGAACCGGTGAAATCAAAATTACTGAAACTCACCAAGAACCGGCTGTTTTCCATTAATTTAATAAAGTTAAAAATTTTGGAAATTGAGCCCTGACTGACCATAGTAAATCCCATCCGGCCCGCCGCAGTGGCGGTTGATGGCGTCTCTGCCATAAAATTAAATCCGAAACCCACTCCCGATTGAGTCGCCAACCGTTCCATCTCTTTTTGAAAATCAAGAAGACGGTCTCTGATTGGAAGCACATTCTGTAAAACACTGATATAGGGTTCAGCTTCAACAGATTGGCTTTGCAACTTCGCATAGAGCGACAAGCTTTCAGAGTGATCCGCTAAGCTTTGCCGCTGTGTCTTGGTCGTTTCAGCTCGGTGCCCGATGTCTGTACCCAAAAAAACCAGACCCGTAACTGGTATTATTAATATCAATAAAACAAATGACAATTTTTTCATCAATTCTTGCTTAAAATTAGTCATTGCTCTTATAATAACAAAATAATCCAATTTGAACAATAAAAAAATTAGAAAAATAACTTCAAAGGATTCCAGCTATCCTTTTCTTTTAAAACAAATTTCGGACCCGCCGGCGAACTTATATATCTTAGGAAATCTGTCAAACGAAAAACTCCCTCACCTCGCCATTGTCGGCACCCGCAAGGCCACGCCAAACGGCTGTTTAATCGCCAGAACCTTAGCCAGAGAGTTAAGCGAGGCCGGCTGCGTTATCGTCAGCGGCTTGGCGATGGGAATTGACACCGCGGCTCATGAAGGCGTGGTGGCGGCTAAGGGGAAAACTCTGGCGGTTTTAGGCAATGGCTTGAATAAAATTTATCCCAGCCAGAACAAAAATCTGGCTGAAAAAATTTTAGAATTGGACGGAGCGATAATTTCCGAATATGCCCCCGATGAACCCGCTTTTCCTTCCAACTTTTTAGCTCGCAATCGGATTGTCAGTGGCTTATGCCTGGCGACCATCGTAGTGGAAGCCCCGGAACGCTCCGGTTCATTAGTAACCGCCCGGCTGGCTCTGGAGCAAAACCGGGAAGTTTTTATAGTGCCCGGCCCGGCCAATCATTATAATTATGCCGGTTCGCACCGGTTAATCCGGGAAGGAGCGCGCTTGGCTATTTCCGCTAAAGATATTTTAGACGATTTAAATATCAAACCGATAACCTCAAAAGAAAATTTCAGCCCCGAAGAAGAATTGATTTTAAAAATATTTCCGAAAAATAAAAAATCACTTTCTATTGACAAAATTATTGAATTAACTAAACTGGACTCGCAAGTCGTTAATAAAACCATCGCTTTCTTAGTTATTAAAGGTATAATCAAAGAAAATTTAGGACGGTATAATTTAAAATAATATGAATTTAGTCATCGTTGAGTCCCCGACCAAAACAAAAACCATCTCAAAATATCTCGGCAAAAATTACACCGTGAAATCTTCGGTCGGGCACATCCGCGATTTGCCGAAAAACAACAAAAAAGCGATTGATATTGAGCACGAATTTAAACCCCGCTATGAAATCATTAAAGGGAAAGAAGGAATTGTTTCCGAACTTAAAAAACTTGCCGACAAATCAGACGAAGTTATCCTCGCAACCGACCCTGACCGCGAAGGCGAAGCCATCGCCTGGCACATCGCCGAGGCCTTAGGCCTTAAAGGAAAAAAAATAAAAAGAATATCTTTTCATGAAATCACGCAAGAAGCAGTGGAAGAAGCGCTGCAACATCCGCGGAAAATTGATGAAAATTTAAGAAAAGCGCAGGAAGCCCGCCGGGTCTTAGACCGGCTGGTCGGCTACGATTTAAGCGGCCTTATCTGGAAAAAAGTCAGATACGGGCTTTCGGCCGGCCGCGTCCAATCCCCCGCCCTCCGCATTATTATGGAGCGCGAGCGGGAAATCCGCGCGTTTAAGCCGGAAAATTATTGGACTATAACGGCTGACTTTAAAAACGATAAAAAAGAAACGCTCTCGCTGGTGTGTTCTAAGGAACCGCGCAGTGAAAAAGATGTAAATGAAATTCTTGAAAAAGGAAAAAAAGAAGGCTGGTCTGTAATCGGCGTTGAAGAAAAAGAAACCAAACGCTCGCCTTTGCCGCCGTTTATCACATCCACTTTACAGCAAACCGCGAGCTCCCGGCTGGGCTTCTCGCCGTCACGAACAATGTATTTTGCTCAAAGACTTTACGAAGCGGGACATATCACTTATATGCGAACCGACAGTTTGAATATGGCGACAAAAGCGATTGAAGAAATATCAAAAACCATATTAAAAAAACTGGGGAAAAATTATCTGGAAAACAGGGTTTATAAAACCCAAAGCAAAAATGCCCAGGAAGCGCACGAAGCCGTCCGGCCAAGCAATTTTTCCGTGGAATCAGCCGGTAATACCGAGGAAGAAGAAAAACTTTATAAATTAATCTGGAAACGGGCCGTGGCTTCCCAAATGAGCGACTCAAAAATACTGAAAACAAAAATTTCCGCCAATATAAAAAGCAAAGATATCCCCGACTTTACCGTGACCGGTTCGCGGACGCTCTTTGACGGCTGGCTCGCGGTTGACCCGGAAGCAAGCGGCAAAGAAATAGAACTCCCCAAAACCAACGAAGGTGATGCTCTGGCTCTGGAAAAAATTGAATCAGAGAAAAAAGAAACCATGCCGTTGTCAAGATATACCGAGGCCGGATTGGTCAAGGAACTGGAAAAACGCGGCATCGGCAGACCAAGCACTTACGCGACAATCATCAAAACAATCCAGGACCGCGGCTACGTGGAAAAAATTCAAAAAACACTTCACCCTACCGACACCGGCGAAGTTGTCAGCGACTTTCTGGAAAAAAATTTCGGCAACATCATTGCCGACTCTTTCACGGCTAAAATGGAAGATGAGCTTGACGAAATCGCGGCAGGGAAAAGAGAATACGCAAAAACACTGGGCGATTTTTATAAACCCTTTTCGGAACAGGTTAAAGAAAAAAGTAGCGCCGAAAAAATAACCACCCTGGGCGAAGCGGATAAAAGCATTGTCTGCCCGGAATGCGGCGGCAATATGGTCATTAAGCTTGGCCGCAAGGGAAAATTCTTGAGTTGTTCGCGATTCCCCGATTGCGCCGGCGCCCGCACAATTGACGGCAAAGCGATGGAACCGCCCAAAGAAACCGGAGAGGCCTGTCCGAAATGTAAAGAAGGCAAACTCATTGAACGCGAGGGAAAATTCGGCAAATTCATATCCTGCAACAGATATCCGAAATGCCGTTATATTAAAAAAGACGAAGCCGCCGAGGCGGCGAAAAGAACCAATGTAACCTGCCCTATCTGTAAAAAAGGAGTTCTGGTTGAGAAGCGAGGCCGGTTTGGGATATTTTACGGCTGTTCGGAATATCCGAACTGCAAATATATTATGAAAACCAAACCCACGGGAAATATCTGCAAAGATTGCGGTTCGCTTATGATGGAAGGCACGAAAACAATCCCGGAACGATGCAGTAATAAAATCTGCCCCAATCACAATCCGCACAAAATAAAATCTTAAAGAAAAAACCGTTCCGATGAATATCGGAACGGTTTCAAACAAAAACCGGAAGGAGTTCTTTGAGCAAATCTTTGCTTGTCTGGCCTGGCTGGTAGAGAATGGCTCGGCATTTTCCGTTGCTGGCGTTATTGATAGCCCGGACTATTTCTTCTTTATCGTCAATATAGAAATTGCAAATGCCCGGAACAACCCTTGCTTTGTAATCAACGCCTTCTTCGTAAAAACTTTCTTTCAGTATCAGATCGTCAACAGAAAAATTATGAAACTTCAGCCATATCTTCAGTTCTTCCCGGTAACTAACATTGGAAGCTGAAATAATCACCAACCGGATTCCCTTCAGCCGCAGCTCGTCCATCAGATTTTTTATTTCCAGGTTCGGCTTGCGAATCAAGAAGTTAAAACCTCTTTGCATAATCCAAGATTCCTGCAAGCGGTAAAGACTTCTTTCGTTGGCCGAATTCAGCTTAGCCGGTTTCAGGTTAAAAGGCAGCAAACTGACAACTCCGTCCAAGTCAGTACCGAATACCACTTCGTCTGAAAACATCTCATATCACCTCCTTTCTAAAATTTACTGGTTATTTTAAAGAGCTTTCATACCTATAATAATAGCATATTTTAGGAATTTGGTCAAAGCGTTAGAATCCGCGGGCCGTTTTCCGTAATCGCTACCGTATGCTCAAAATGAGCCGTTAAACTGCCGTCAGCGGTGGCGAAACTGTCATCTGACCTCTGGACTATCCTCTCTTTGCCAAGGCAAGCCATCGGCTCAATCGCCAAAACCATGCCCGATTTTAAGGCCAATCCTTCGCCTTTATTTCCGTAATTAAAAATGGTCGGATCTTCATGAAGTTTAAAACCAACGCCGTGTCCGGTCAATCCTTTAATGACGCTGAAACCGGATTTTTTAATAATTGTTTCAATAACATATCCCAAGTCGCCCAGATATTTCCCCGGCCGGGCTTCGTTAACGGCGGCTTCCAGCGATTTTTTGACGGCTTCAATTAATTTTTGAGCAACCAGCGAAATCTTCCCGATCCCCAAACTAACCGCGGCATCGCTGATATAGCCCTTATAATCCACCCCCAAATCAATTTTCAGCAAATCGCCGGAACGCAATTTATAAGGCGACGGTAAGCCGTGGACCACCTGTTCGTTTAAGGATAGGCAAAGCGCCGCCGGAAACGGCTTATCGCTGCTTGACGGACGATAGCCCAGGAAAGCCGGCTTAGCGCCGGCTGTTTTGATTAAACGCCTGGCCGAATTTTCCAAAGAATCAAGAGCAACGCCGACCCTGGCTTCCCGGGAAATTTTTTCCAGAACTTCAGCCAGAATCCGGCCCGATTCGGCAATCATTTCAATATCGCGCCCGGTTTTTAATTTAATCATTTTAAAGCTTAAGCTTGGAAACTATTTTCTCAAAAACTATATAAGGCGCGGGTGCGCCGTCTAAAGAAAATATTTTATAATCCTTTTCTTTTAATCTTCCAAAAATAGGCTGGGTTCTATTTTGATATTCCGCCAAGCGGGTTTCAAAAATCTCGGGATTGTCATCTATTCTTTTTTCAAAAGGCCCGGCGCAAACAGCGCAGCAAGGAGTTTTACCCGTATATAAAAATAAAGACGGCTGGCCGCAAATGGCGCAAATTACCCGATGCGAATTTCTTTTTATTGAAATTTCAGGACTTACCCTTAATTCAAAAATAAAAATATTCTTCCGGCCATAAAGTTTTTCCAAAACCCCCATCAAGCCATTATTTTTTTTGTCGCCAAAAGCTTCAAAAATAGTTCTCGGAGAACCTGTGAAAATAACACTACAATCCACTGACGCTATTTTTTTTGTCGCCGCTGAAACTAATTTCAGAACGAAAGACGGAGTGTTAAGCTTGCCCGATTGATTCAATAATTTTTCTTTTTGAATCGTTTTGTTTTTTTGAAACTTAGGGTCGTAAAGCATCTCTCTTAAATGCTGACCGGTGTCAAAATTAACAAAACCGAAATTTTTAGATAAAAGATTTGCCAGCGTTCCCTTCCCCGAACCAGGGGGTCCGTAAAGGATAATTGCCTTATTGCCGCTAAAAGATTCCTTCATATTCTCGGGTTACCAATTGAGAATCTATTTGTTTCATTGTTTCCAAAGCCACTGCCACCACAATCAGCAAAGCCGTTCCTCCGATAGTCATAGCCGAAACACCCATCGCAATCCTCGTGATATTAGGAAGAACAGCTATCAGCCCCAAGAATAATGAGCCGAAAAGAGTAATCCGGGTAACGATTTTGGCGATGAAATCGCTTGTCGGCAAACCAGGCCGTAAACCCGGAATAAAGCCGCCGTTCTGCTGAAGATTTTTGGCGATTTCTTTGGGATCAAAAGTAATGGCGGTGTAAAAATAGGTGAAAACTACAACCAAAAGAAAATATATTATGCTGTAAGTCCAGGTATTGTTGAGAAAATTCGTGACCAAGGAATTTAATTTTAAAGAAAGGTCCACTGAAAAAATGGAAACGGCCTGGGCGATAAACTGCGGAAAAAGCAAAACCGAAATAGCGAAGATAATCGGGATAACGCCGGCTTGATTGGCTTTTAAAGGCAGATAACTCGCCGCTCCGCCGTAAAGTTTTGTTCCCCGCACGCGTTTGGCATAAGAAACCGGAATTTTTCTTTCTCCTTCATTAATAAAAGTCACCCCGGCAATAACTACTACGGCCAAAATCGCAAAAATCACATAAGAGGGTAGAGCCGCCGCATTAAAAGAGAAAAGTATGGAACGAAGGCCGGCCGGCAAACCGCTGACAATTCCGGCAAAAATAATCAAAGAAACGCCATTGCCGATTTTGTATTCGCTGATTAGCTCGCCTATCCACATCAAGAGGATAGAGCCGGCTGTTATCACGATAACGTTCATCAAGAGATTGAACGGGGTCAAGGCAGTGATTACCTGCTGGGCTTTCAATAAATTTAAAAATCCGTAAGCGCTGACAGCGGCTAAAGGCACGGTCAGATAACGTGAATATCGATTAAATTTGGCCCGGCCGGCCGTTCCTTCTTCGTAATAAACTTCTTTGAGCCGCGGAAAAATTATCATCAACAACTGAAGAATAATGGTCGCAGTGATGTACGGCCCCACGCCCAACATCATAATAGATAAACTGGACAAAGCGCCGCCCGAAAATATGTTCATAAGGCCGAATAGTTGGTTGGAGGCAAAAAATTCCCGCAATTTTCCAGGGTCAACGCCAGGAATGGGAATCGCCGCCATCAATCTGAAAACCAGAAGCAAAAAAACCACCATTAAGATTTTGTTGCGCAGGTCTTTGATTTTAAATAGCTGAAGAAATTTGTTCATGTCTTATTCCGTATTTTACAGCACTTTATTCCATTAGGGAACTAACTCTAGTTGAGTTTATTTAATTTTACCGCCGGCGGATTTTATTTTCTCCGCGGCTTTTACTGATACTTCCAAACCCTCAATTTCAAAAGTTTTTTTGACTTCTCCCCCGTCCAGAATTTTCACCCGCTGGTTCTCATTTTTAATAAAACCTTTTTCCAATAAAACTTTTATATTAATTGTTTGATTATTATCAAATTTTTTCTCCAAATCATTTAATTTCAAAATAATAGGTTTTGGGGCCAAAGGTTTATTCTTGAATCCCCGCCGTTTTGGGATTCTGATTATCAAAACTCGTTCGGCCGGAAGGAATTTGGCGCCGGCGCGTGATGACTGTCCTTTTTGTCCCCGGCCGGAATAAGTGCCACGTTTTCCGCCGCGGGCAATCCGTTTCTTATTTTCATTTTTATGTCTCGGTTGTATTTGATGTAATTGCATAGTAAAAATTTATAACGTAAAATGCGAAATTAATTTTAAATTTGTTTTAACGCTTCAATAGTCGCTAAGGCATTGGTTAATTTATTGGAAGTCCGGCCCAAAATCTTAGCCGAAATATCTTTGACACCCGCCAGTTCCAAAACTACCCGGCAGGCGCCGCCGGCAATCAAGCCGTGCCCGGCTTTGGCGGGTTTCAAGCGAACCCGAGCCGCGCTGTATTTCGCTTCCACTTCATACGGAATGGTACGGCCATCTTTTAATTTTATGGTCATTAAATTTTTTAAGGCGTCACGTTTTGCCTTTTCCACGGATTGAGCGACATCCAGCCCCTTGCCCAAACCAACGCCGATTCTCCCTTTTTTATCGCCGATAACCATAGTCGCCCGAAAACGAAATCTTTTGCCTCCGGCCACCACCCGGGTAACCCGAGCAATGTCTAAAACTTTTTCCGTGAATTCTGATTTTTTTTGTGGAATCATATTATTGTAATTATAATTTCAGCCCGCTTTCTTTAAAGGCCTCGGCTAAGGCCTTCACCCGACCGTGATATTGATATGCCCCTCTGTCAAAAATCGCCGATTTTATTCCTATCTCTTTAGCTTTCTTGGCGAGTAATTCTCCCACAGCTTTGGCTTGATTTTTTTTATCTCCGGTTTTTTTAAGCTCCTTGCTGGCGGCGGCGGCCAAAGTCCGGCTGACAGAATCATCAATTAATTGAGCATAAATAGAGCGATGGCTTCGGAAAACGCTAAGCCGCGGCCTTTCCGCGGTGCCGCGAATGCCGGCTCGCACCCGCCTTTCTCTTCTTTCCCTGATTTTATTTATTTGTTCTTTCATATTTATTTTGCTTTTGCGGCTCCCGCTCCTCCGGTCGTAGCTTCAACTTTCTTGCCGGTTTTTCTTTTAATAATTTCTCCCTGGTATTTTATGCCTTTCCCTTTGTAAGGCTCCGGTTTTTTAAAATCTCTGATCTCAGCCGCAATTTTACCTACCAAAGTTTTGTCAACTCCGGAAATTTTAATAATATTTTTGGAAATCTCGGCTTTAATCCCGGCTGGTATAGATAAACGAATGAGATGAGAAAATCCAAGCTTGAACACTAAATTTTCCCCGTCTTTTTCAACTTTATACCCAACACCTTCAATCTCCAGGGTTTTGACAAATCCCTGAGAGAGGCCGATGACGGCATTATTCGCCAAAGATCTCACTGTCCCCCAATTGGTCCGGCTCTCCCGATTTTCGTTTTCAATAGTGAAAGACAAAATTTTGTCTTGGAGAGAAGCCGAAACTCCGGGCAAAATCTCAAGCTCAATAATCTCGCTTTTAGCGTTTTGAAAACTGATTTTATTATCCTTAATTTCGGTTTTTATGCCGTCCGGGATAATGATTATTTTTTTGCCGATTTTAGACATATTCGTATTTCGTAAAATTACCAAATTTTAAAAAGCAACTGGCCGCCTAATTTTTGTTTCCGGGCTTCTTTATCGCTCATAATTCCTTTGGGAGTGGAAATCACTTCCATCCCGTAGCCGCTTTTCACCGACCTGATTTCCTTATAACCGGCATACATTCTTCTTGACGGCTTGCTGACAAATTTAATTCCCTTGACGGCCTTTCCTTCTTTAAGAGTTATTTCAATCACCTTCTTGACCGCTTTTCCTTCGGCTTCAACGCTTTTTAAATAACCCTGCTTTAAAAGCAACTCGGCAATTGCCAAGTCCATTTTAGAGAAAGGAATTTTGAAAAAATTCTTTCCGGCTTCTTGATTATTTTTTATGTTAATCAGTAAATTAATATACATATATTACCAAGATGATTTTTTAACTCCGGGAATTTCGCCCCGACTTGCTAATTCTCTGAAACATATCCGGCAAAGATTGAAATCTCCCATATAACCTCTTTTCCGGCCGCAACGAAAACAGCGTCTGACGACTCTGGTGCTGTATTTCGGAGGTTTTTGCGACCTCGCTATGACTGATTTCTTTGCCATAATTTTATTTTTGATATTTCAGCGGAACGCCCAATGTTTTGTATAATTCCATCGCTTTCTCCCGGATTTTAATTCTGGGGACGATGGTTATCTCCAAACCAAAATCCACTTTGGTGCTATCAGCGTCAATTTCCGGAAAGACCAATTGGTCTTCAACGCCAACCGAAAGATTGCCTGAAGCGTCAACGATTCCCAGCTCCAATCCCCGAAAATCTTTAATCCGAGGCAACACTACATTAACAAAACGGGTGAAAAAATCAAACATTCTTTTGCCGCGAAGAGTAACTTTCAAACCGACAATATCGCCCAATCTGGTTTTAAAACCGGCAATAGCTTTTTTAGCGGGCCGGGTAAGGGGTTTTTGACCCGTAATTAAAGACATCTCCCTGATAATTTCCGGAAGAATTTTTTCTTCAAATTGCCCCTGCTGTCTCAGTTTCCCCACTCCGATATTCACCACAATTTTTTCTATGTTATTTTTTATTAAATTCGGCTTTGGCATTTTTTACAATATCTAAATTTATTATCTTTCTCAAAACGAAAACCGACCCGGGCTGCCAATTTACAATTAGGACAGACAATCATTAAATTGGAAACATTCATCGGCCGGCTAATTTGAATGATTTCGCCTTTTTCGCCCTGCTTCTTTGGCCGCATGTGTTTTTTATAAAGATTAAGTCCTTCAACCATTAATTTCCGGGTTTTTAAATTTACCTTAATCACTTTCCCGGTTTTTCCGCGATCTTTGCCCGTTAATATTTTAACTGTGTCGTTTTTTTTGATTTTCATATTTATACAATTTCTTCAGCCATGGTTATAATTTTTTCAAAACCTTTTTCTTTCAATTCTTGAGGAATCGGGCCGAAAACTCTCGTTCCCCGGGGCTCATTTTTGTCATCAATTAAAACAGCGGCATTTTCATCAAAACGAACATAAGAACCGTCAGGCCGGCGCAACGGCTGGCGCTGTCTGACAACAACCGCTCTTACAATTTCCTTCTTTTTAACAGCTTTTCTGGGTTCGGCGGTTTGCACGGACGCGATAATAATATCCCCGATTCGGGCATAACGCCGCCCCGTTCCGCCTAAAATCCGAAAACAGCGAATTATCTTCGCTCCAGAATTATCAGCCGTTTTTAATATTGTTCGTTCTTGAATCATAAATTTAGTAACTAACGACTAGCCGCTAGCGGTTATTCTGCTAATAATCCGCCATCTTTTATCTTTGCTCAACGGCCTTGTCTCTTCCATAATGACTTCTTCGCCGACCTTATATTCGTTATTTTCGTCATGGGCTTTGAACCGCCGGGTTATTTTGTAATATTTTTTATATTTCGGATGCAATGTTAATCTCGTCACGGCTACCACCCGCGTTTTTTGCATTTTATCGGAAACTATTTTTCCTTTTAATTTTCTGGTCATGATAAAATTATTATTTAATTTTTAAAATCGTTAAAATCTGGGCAATCGTCTTTTTAACCCCCTGGATTTCTTTGATATTCTTCACTTTTCCCGCCGCTAAGTCAAATTTCAAAACTCTTAAGCGTTCCCGATGTCCGACTAAATCTTTCTGAAGTTCAACCGCTGATTTATTTTTTGTTTCTTGAAAAATTTTCTTTTTCATATTTTATTTGCTGATAATTCTTGATTTTAACGGTAATTTTCGGCCTCCCATTTTAAGAGCGTGCAAAGCCACCGCCGCTTCCACACCATCAACTTCAAACATAATCCGTCCGGGCTTAACCGGAAAAACATAATGATCAACCTCGCCTTTCCCGCCGCCCAAAGTAACTTCCGGCGGCATTTTAGTGATAGGTTTGTCGGGAAAAATCCTAATCCAAATTCTACCACGACTTTTTAGGGAATGGCTAATGGTTTTACGGACAGCTTCAATCTGGCGGCCGGTCACCCAATACGGCGTCAGGGCTTGCAATCCAAAACTGCCGAAAGCCAAGCGCGTGCCCCGGCTTTCCGTTAATCTTTTTTTGGAGCGGCCTTTATGCCACTTCCGATGTTTTATTTTTTTTGGTTCAAGCATGATAAAAGTTTAATTTTTAGGCGTCTTACCGCCGAATATTTCTCCTTTATAAATCCAGGTCTTGACGCCGATGGTTCCAAAAGTAGTGAAGGCCGTGGCTTCGCCGTAATCAATATCAGCCCTGAGATTAGTCAAGGGCATTCTTCCGCCGCGGGCCTCCAACCATTCTTTCCGGGCAATTTCCGCTCCATCCAGCCGGCCTGCCAAATGTATTTTAGCTCCTTTAGCTGTTCTATTCTGCATAATGGCGTCTAAATGCTGTTTCATCACCCTTCGAAAACGCAACCTTCTTTCTAAATCAAAAGCGATGGCTTGGGCCTCTACCTGGGCCGAAATCTCGGTTCGTTTTAATTCTTCAATATTAAGATTAAGTTCCGGAATTTCTTTGATTTTTTTCCGGCGCCGAAAATCCGCGATTATTTTTTCAACAACTTTCTTTAGATCTTCTATTCCCTTGCCGCCTTTGCCGATAATCAATCCCGGCCGGGCCGCTTTGATAAAAATCTTACAAAGATTTCCCGCCCGCTCAATTTCAATTCCGGCTATCCCAGCCTTGATGACTATTTTCAAAACTTCCTTTCTTATCAGATAATCTTCTTCCAATAAGTAATTCAGGCTCTTCTTCAAAAACCAGCGATTCTGCCAATTTTTGATAATGCCTAATCTTAAAGAATATGGGTTGATTTTTTGAGCCATAAATTTATTTTATATCGCTTTTCTTCTGAAAAATTTTCTAAAAGCCCCGACTTTTTCAGGTTTGGCTTCCCGGACTATCCGTTGTTTTTCCGATTTCACATTTTCTGACTTTTCCTGTTTTTCCGCTGATAAGGCTTTTTCGGTATTTCTTTTTTTAGATTTTTCCTTTTTGGCTTTTTTGGGTTTGGGAATAAATTTATATTTCAAAGGGATCTCTTTATCCGACTCTTCTAAAACCAAAGAAATATGGCAACTTTTTTTTGCGATCGGACTCATTGCGCCCCGGGCTCTGGTTCGCCAACGTTTTTGGCTGGGACCGATATCCACCCTGATTTCCTTTACTAAAAGTTTTTCAACGTTTAACTGCTGGTTATTTTTGGCGTTAGCCATCGCCGAACGCAATAATTTCAAAATCGGCTTACTCGCCCTGTTCGGCAAAAACAAAAGCTGAGCTTCAGCTTCATTAGCCCGCAGTCCTTTTATTAAATCAGCAACCAGCCGAGTTTTTCGCGGACTAATTTTCAAATATTTTAATTTTGCCGTTTGGGTTTTCATATTTTAATTATTATTTGGCAGGCGGCGTTGACGCTTTGGCTTGATCCTGCTCTTTCTTCTGTTCCAATTCTTTTTGAATCTTACCGCCGTGCTTGACGAATTTTCGGGTCAGCGAGAATTCACCCAACCGATGACCAACCATTTCCTCGCTTATCCTCACGGTTATGAAATTTTTGCCGTTATGAACGCCAAAAGTATAATCAACCATTTCCGGAGAAATTTCCGAATCTCTGGCCCAGGTTTTAATCGGCGTCAAATCGCCCGGCTTTAATTTAGCTATTTTTTCCAATAACTTCTGGTAAACGTATGGGCCTTTTTTACTGCTTCTTGACATAAAAAATTTATTTTCTCCGTTTTATTATTAATTTATTTGACCATTTCTTTTTATTCCGGGTTCTATGACCGCCGGTAATTTTTCCCCATTTGGTTTTTGGCCGGCGAGTTCCCCGAGGTTGACGGCCTTCGCCGCCTCCGTACGGATGATCGCGGGGATTCATTGCAGTACCCCTGACTGTCGGTCTGATACCCAGCCAGCGCGAACGGCCGGCTTTCCCGATTACTTCCAAATTATGCTCCGGGTAAGAAACCCGGCCAATAGTAGCATAACAATCCCATAAAAATTTTCTGACTTCTCCGGAAGCTAATTTCAGTTGAGTATATCCGTCTTCATTGGCCAGAACCTGGGCAACTAAACCCGCTGAGCGAGCTAATTGTCCGCCCTTACCGGGGAAGATTTCAACATTATACACGAAAATTCCCACCGGCATACGTTTCAATTGAGTGCGATTACCCGGCTTTAAAGGAGCATCGGCTGAAGAGATAATTTTATCGCCCACTTTCATTTCCAAAGATGCCAAAATATACCGCCTTTCGCCGTCGGTATAAACCACTAAAGCGATAAGACCGCTACGATAAGGATCGTATTCCAGTGATTCAATCCGGCCAACAATGCCAAATTTGTCCTGCTTAAAATCAACCAAGCGGTATAATTGCTTATGGCCGCCGCCCTGATGGCGAACCGTTATTCTTCCCGAGGAATTTCTCCCGGCTGAATTTTTTATTTTTTTGATTAATTTGGCGCTCATTTTTTTATTTTGGCAAAACATCAATCACCTGTCCCTTTTTTATGGTAACAATAGCTTTTTTAGAGGCCGGCCGGCGGCCGAGACTGCGGCCCAATCTTTTAACTTTTCCTTTTTTGTTGATAATATTCACCGACTCCACTTTCACTTTATAAATAGATTCTATCCCTTTCTTGATTTCGCAAGAACTGGCTTCCCGGTCAACCGAAAAAACATACTTGTTGATATTACTCAAGTCCATTGTCTTCTCGCTGATTATTGGTTTTTTAATTATCATTCTCATAGTTTTTTTGTAATTACTGTAATTACTTAATTACTGATTAATTTATAATGTTTAACTATTGATTCAACGGCGGTTTGGTCCAAAAGAATTTTTCTATATTTCAGCAAATCGTAAACATTGAGCGACTCGGGACTCATAACGCCGACTTTGGGCAAATTTCGCCCGGCCAAATAAATAATTTTGTTTTCGTTGGCGGGAATCAATAAAACGCTTTCCTTGGGCGTAATAAATTTTTTCAACAGCTCGGCTAATTTTTTGGTCTTGCGGTCTTCCAAATTCAAAGTGTCAATAATTTTAATTTCCTGATCGGCTAATTTTTTGGAAAAAATTCCGAAAATCGCCAATTGCTTCATTTTTTGATTTATACTTCTGGAAAAATTTCTTTCTTTTTGAGGACCAAAAGTGACCCCGCCGCCTTTCCATAAAGGTGAACGGCTTGAACCCTGCCTTGACCGGCCCGTGCCTTTTTGCTTCCAGGGCTTCTTACCGCCGCCTCTGACTTCGCCTCTGTCTTTTGTGTCGGCTAAGGTTCTTCGGCGATTAGCGACCTGGACCGTCAATACTTGATGAACCAAGTCCGAATTAAATTTAACGCCAAAAACGGCTTCGGGTAATTCCACTGTTCCAATTTTTTCGTTTTTTTGATTGAATAAATCCGCTTTCATATTAAATTACTGTAATTACAGTAATTACGGCAATTACCGTAATTTCTTTTTTAATGCTTTATGACTGGCGTCTTTCTGAATTTTAATTTCTGAATTTTTATAGCCGGGTATCGCTCCTTTCACCATTAAAACGGCATTTTCTTTATTTAAAGAAACTACTTCAAGATTTCCGATGGTTTTTTGGCGGCCGCCGGTTCGACCGGCCATTTTCCTGCCTTTTAACACCCGCTGAGGCGCGGTTGAGCCGATTGAGCCTGGAGCCCGCAAGCTGTGTTTACCCCCATGACTTTTCGGTCCGCCATGGAAACCCCAGCGTTTGACTACGCCCTGAAATCCTATACCGCGGCTTATTCCGGTTATCTTGAGCAATTCGCCTTCATTAAAAACCGAAATATCGGCAACCTTAATCGGGGTAACCGGAATTACTTTTCCGTCTTTGAAAATCTGGCTCATTTGTAATTTTTTTCCTGTTATTAAACTCATATTTGTTTTAAACCCCGTTAGAAGTCTTGGCCAGAAAAAATTTTAAAATTTTTTCTGTTTTTGGAAAATAAATTAAATTTCCATTCCCGTTAATAATTATTTAGCTTGGAATTCGTCATGACTTCTAACGGGGTAAATCAAAACTGCCCAGGTTTAGCCTCGGCAGTTTTGATTATTTTTTTTGGCTAAATCCTTTATTTCTTACCCCAAATATTACTATAGCTTCACTTCAATATCAACCCCTGCCGGCAAATTAAGATTATCCAGCGAAGCAATTATTTTCTGGCTGGGATTGATGATATCTATCAAGCGTTTGTGCACTCTCATTTCAAATTGCTCGCGTGAATCTTTATGGATAAAGGTTGAACGATTGACGGTATAACGGTGAAATTCAGTCGGTAGAGGAACAGGGCCAACTACTTCTCCGCCCTGACGTTCTATGACTTCAATTATTTGCCGACAAGAATTGTCAATCAGTTTATGGTCGTAAGCCTTGATTTTCAATCTTACTCTTTCCTTTTCTTCCACTTCGGCAACTTTTTTAGAAACTTTCGCCATAAACTCTTACTTTATTATCTTAGTTATGGCGCCAGCGCCTACCGTTTTGCCTCCTTCGCGAATAGCGAAACGTTGTTTTTCTTCCAAAGCCACCGGAGCAATAAGTTTGATACTAAGATTGACGGTATCGCCGGGCATTACCATTTCCGTTCCGGCAGGAAGAGTCGCTTCGCCGGTGATATCACAGGTCCGAATGTAAAATTGGGGTTTATAACCGGTGAAGAACGGCGTATGACGGCCACCTTCTTCTTTACTCAAAATATAAGCACTGGCTTCAAATTCAGTGTGCGGCGTAACACTGCCGGTTTTAGCGATAACCTGACCGCGCTCCACGTCCTCTTTTTTAGAACCCCGAAGCAAAATACCAACGTTTTCTCCAGCGCGACCTTCATCTAATACCTTATTAAACATTTCAATGCCCGTGACTACCACTTTGCTCGTGGGTTTCAAGCCAACCAGTTCAACCTCTTCGTTGACTTTGACTACTCCCCGCTCAACTCTTCCGGTAACCACCGTGCCGCGACCTTCAATGCTAAAAATATCCTCAACCGGCATAAGAAAAGGCTTGTCGGTTTCTCTAATCGGGTCAGGAATATATTCATCAAGCGCTTTGGCTAATTCAAGAATCGGTTTGCACCATTCATCGTCAACTGATTTGGCTTCCAAGGCCTTAAGGGCTGAACCGCGAATAACCGGAATCTCATCGCCAGGAAATTCATATTTTTTCAAAAGCTCTCTCACTTCGGACTCAACTAAATCAATTAATTCCTTATCGTCAACCTGGTCAACTTTGTTCAAAAAGACAACAATATAAGGAACTCCAACCTGACGGGCCAAAATAATATGCTCTCGGGTTTGAGGCATCGGGCCGTCAGCCGCGGAAACCACCAAAATCGCGCCGTCCATCTGGGCGGAACCCGTAATCATGTTTTTGATATAGTCGGCGTGCCCCGGACAATCAATGTGGGCATAGTGTCTTTTCTCGGTTTCGTATTCCGAGTGGTGAATGGCAATCGTAATCCCCCGAGCTTTTTCTTCGGGCGCATTGTCAATCTGATCCACGCCTTCGGCTTTTTGAATAAGACCTTTTAATTTAAGAACATTCATTATCGCCGCCGTTAAAGTCGTCTTGCCGTGGTCAATGTGACCGACAGTCCCGACGTTAACGTGGGGTTTTGATCTGACGAATTTTGCTTTTTCTGCCATATTTAATTTAAATTTTTATTTTGATTTTTTAATAATAAAACGACTTGTTTAGTTTATAGTGAATTTTTTTTTATGTCAACCCCCACACCAATCAAGTTTAATATTACTGGATAATTTTCTTAGAAAGAAAATCTGAGCAAAACAATGAAAAATTTTATTTGGATAAATCTAGTCCATCTAAATTTTCTTTGAAAATTTAGATGGACAAAAACTTAATTGGTGTGGGGGTCAACCCCGCGCCTTTTTATTTTTTGCCCTCGGCAATCCGCTGAGTAATATTATTGGGCACTTCTTCATAGCTGTTAAATTCCATCGTGAAACTGCCGCGGCCCTGGGTCATTGACCTTATATTAGTGGCATAACCGAACATTTCCGACAAAGGAACTTTCACGTCAATGACATTAATTCCAATTCTTTCGGTCATGGCCTCAATCTTGCCCCGGCGGGCGTTAAGGTCGCCAGTGACATCGCCCAAGAAATTCGGCGGGGTAATCACCTGAACTTTCATCATCGGCTCCAGTAAAACCATTTTGGCTCTTTTTACCGCTTCCTGGAAAGCGATAGACCCGGCGATTTTGAAAGCCGCTTCCGAAGAATCAACATCGTGGTAAGAACCGTCATAAAGCGTGACTTTGGTGTCAACAAAAGGATAGCCGGCCAAAACGCCTTTGTCCATCGCTTCTTTAACTCCTTTTTCCGCGGCCGGAATAAATTCCGAGGGAATAGTGCCTCCTTTAATAGCATTAACAAATTCAAAGCCCTTCCCTCGTTCCAAGGGTTCCACTCTCAAAAAGACATGACCGTATTGACCGCGACCGCCGGATTGGCGAATGTATTTGCCTTCGGCTTCAGCCGTTCCAACTATGGTTTCCTTGTAAGCCACTTGAGGCCGGCCGACACTGCATTCAACGCTGAATTCCCGTTTCATCCGGTCAACAATAATTTCCAAATGAAGCTCCCCCATCCCCCAAATAATAGTTTCGCCGGTATCGGGGTCGCCAATCACTTTGAAAGTCGGATCTTCCTCTAAAAGCCTATGCAAAGCCATAGACATTTTTTCCTGGTCAACTTTGGTTTTCGGTTCAATCCGAATAGAAATGACCGGCTCGGGGAAAACAATTTTTTCCAAAATAATCGGGTGCTCGGGGTCGCAAAGAGTATCTCCGGTCGTGGTGTTTTTTAAACCCACAAAAGCCCCAAGGTCGCCCGCGCAAACTTCATCCACTTCTTCCCGGTGATTGGCGTGCATTCGCAAAATCCGGCCGATTCTTTCCTGAGAATTTTTGGAAACGTTTAAAACATAAGTCCCTTTTTGAAGCACCCCGGAATAAACCCGGAAAAAAGTCAGCGAGCCCACAAACGGATCGGTTGCGATTTTAAAAGCCAGAGCGGCAAACGGCTGCCCGTCTTTAGCTGACCTTTCTTCTTCTTTTTGATTATCCGGGTTAATGCCTTTTACCGGCGGCAAATCAAGCGGCGAAGGCAAATAATCAACAACCGCGTCCAAGAGAAGCTGAACGCCTTTATTTTTCAAAGCGCTGCCGCAAAGCACAGGAATTAATTCTCCTTTTAAGGAGGCAACTCTTAGCGTCTTTTTCAAATCCTCTTGGCTGATTTCCTGGCCTTCAAGATAGCGATGTAATAAATTGTCATCGGTTTCGGCAATCATCTCCACTAATTTTTCTCTTTTTTCTTCAGCCGTTTTTTTAAAATTTTCCGGGATTTCTTTAGCAATTATTTTTTCACCATGATCCCCTTCAAAATAAAAGGCCTGCCGTTTTAACAAATCAATAACGCCTTCAAATTTTTCTTCAAGGCCGATAGGCCACTGAAGCACTGCCGGTTTCGGGTGCAAGCGCTCTCTGATGGACCGTAAAGTTTTTTCAAAATCAGCTCCCATCCTGTCAAGCTTGTTCACAAAACAAATCCGCGGCACTTTGTATTTGTCCGCCTGACGCCAGACCGTTTCCGACTGCGGCTCCACTCCCGCCACGCCGTCAAAAACAACCACTCCGCCGTCAAGCACCCTCAGTGAACGCTGAACTTCAACGGTAAAATCAATATGGCCCGGAGTGTCAATAATATTGATTCTGTATTCGTCGCCGCCACGCTCAGCGTGGCTATCTACCCCGCTCAGCGGGGCGCCGTAAGTCGGGGTCCAGTAGCAAGTCGTGGCCGCCGCCGTAATCGTAATTCCTCTTTCTCTTTCCTGCTCCATCCAGTCCATAACGGTATCGCCGGTATGAACCTCGCCGATTTTATGGGAAATTCCGGTGTAAAAAAGAATCCGTTCGGAAACGGTTGTTTTCCCAGCATCAATGTGGGCAATGATGCCGATATCACGATATTTTTCTAAAGGATATTGACGCATAAAAAAAATAGTAATTACGGTAATTGCTGTAATTGCTGTAATTACTGTAATTACAGTAATTACTTTTATCTCGCAAAATGGGCGAACGCTCGGTTAGCTTCCGCTACTCGATGCATGTCCTGTTTCTTTTTAACGGCCGTTCCTTCGTTTTTGGAAGCGGCGATAATTTCTTCCGCCAAGTTTTCAACCATGGTTCTTCCTTTCCGCGCTCGGGCGGCCGCGATAATCCAATGACCAGCCAGGAAGAATTTTCTTTCCGGCCTCACTTCCATCGGCACCTGATAATTAGCGCCTCCGACTCTCCGGGAGGCCACAGCCACCAGCGGACTGACATTTTCCAAGGCCTTTTCAAAAACTTTCATCGGGTCTTCTTTGGTTGTTTTCTCTATTTGTTCAAAGGCCTGATAAACTATTTTCTCCGCTAAAGATTTTTTCCCTTCAAACATCAAATAATTGATAAATCGGCCAACAACTAAACTGTTGAATTTAATATCGGGCTGGCGCAATTTTCTGTTTTTATAAATTTGTTTTTTACGCATTTACTTTAGGTCTTTTAGCTCCGTATTTCGAGCGCTGTTGTTTCCGGTTTTCCACGCCGGTGGTATCCAAAATCCCACGGACAATGTGATATCTCACGCCCGGCAAATCTTTCACCCGGCCGCCGCGAATTAAAACCACCGAATGCTCCTGAAGAAGATGTCCTTCACCGGGAATATAAGCCGTCACTTCCATCCCGTTGCTCAAACGCACCCGGGCCACTTTTCTCAAAGCGGAATTCGGTTTTTTAGGAGTGGTGGTGAAAACTTTCAGGCAAACTCCCCGCTTGAAAGGCGAAACGGAATTAGTTGGGCGATTTTTAAGATAATTGAAATAACGCCCTAAAGCCGGGGTTTTCTTTTTAGCGCTCGTTTTCTTTCTTCCTTTTTTAATTAATTGTCTGATCGTAGGCATATCGCTAAAATTTTAATCTTTCCGCCGAAGACAAATCCGTCTCTGGCAGATAATTTCTAAATAATACTGGAATCAAAAGGATTGTCAACCCCGTTAGAAGCCCTAAAACAGAAAAATTTATTAAATTTTTCTGTTTCTAGATTGAATTAAATTTTTATTTTAAACAGGACTTTGTTGATTGTTGCTTAATTTAGGATTCGTCAGGCTTCTAACGGGGTCAACCCTTTTGTTAAGCACTTCCGATAAAAATCAGGGAAAGCCGATAAGCCAACGGAACAATTAAATACGGAAAAGCAAGAAAAACCCAAATCAGCATCAGGAAAAAATAATTTCCCGTCAAAAAATTTTTAATCCCATAAAATTTATCCGGCAAAAGCGAGAAAAAGATATGATGCCCGTCAAAAGGCGGAAAAGGAGCCAGATTGAAAAAAGCGAATAAAAGATTCAAAAAAACGACGATAAACAAAAAAGTCAAAAGCGAAGAAGATAAAATTCCGAAAAAACCCAGTAATCTTATCAATATAGAAAAAATAACCGCCAGAGAAATATTAGAAAGCGGCCCGGCCAATCCCGTAAGTATAATTCCTTTTTTAACGTTCCGGAAATTATCGGGATTGAAAGGAACCGGTTTGGCATAACAAATCACAAAAGGACTATGAAATAAGATAAGAAACATAGGCAGAAGCACCGTGCCGAACGGGTCAATGTGTTTTAAGGGGTTGAAAGTCAGCCGGCCGGCCAACTTCGGCGTCGGGTCGCCCAATTTATAAGCGGTCAGTCCATGAGAAACTTCATGAATGACCATTGAGGCATATAAAACAATCAGCTGAAAAATTGTGATGGAAATGTCAGACATAAATAATTTAATCCCGAATCTATCAAGGGATTGATTTTATTATAACAACCTTTTAATATAAAGGGTATTATGAAATGTTATTTTTGCGAAAAAATATCCATCATGGGGAGAAGCCGTAAAAAACTTCGCGGCAAATATAATCCCACCGAAAAAACCAGAAAACATCCCAACCTCCAGTGGACTAAATCGGCTTCAGGCAAAAGAGTGAAAGCCTGCACGAAATGCGTTAGAACTCAGGCAAGGGAAAAATAGAATACTTTTTCTAAGATAGCGGTTTGAATATTTTTCTTAAAAAAGTTTTATAATCTTTTGAAAATAAATTTTTGGGATAAATTTCAATAAGGCTCATTTTTCTATCTCTGGCTAAAATTCTTTTCTTTTTGATTAATTGATCATAAACTTTTATTTCTCCGGCAAGGCCAAAATATTCTATCAAAAAATTGCCCGTCTTAAAATCAGCGGTCATTTTTGTGTTTTCATAAGGAAAGTTTCTCTCATGTTTAATGCGGTAGTAGGATAACCAATCATCTACGATTTTTTCCGCAAATGAATCACAAATATGTCCGTCTTTAGCGATGAATTTCTTTGAGAATATAACTTGATTTGGTTCAAATCCGGCTAATTTAATTGCATTATTCCAGCTACCAAAACGTTCTCTAAAAATTCTGAGGGAATTAAACTCGCGCTTGAGAGGAATTCTCCCGTTTTCCGCATAAAATTTTCTTATTTTATCAATCAGATCTTCATTGCGATATTGCAATTGATATTGAAATGGCCTCAATCTCTCTGATATTAATTTTCTTTCTTTGGGCGTAAAGATATGCTTATTACGCCTTCTTTGTATCGCAATTTTCTGTTCGCGCGACAACGCTATCCCCTTCGTCCATAAATCAGCAGAGCCGAGACTAATGCCCAATTCTTTCACAATCTCACGATGAGTTTTTCCCTCCTGCCGTAACGCGACTGTCTTTTCTTTTACCCATAGAGAATATCGCACACCATTCCGATGTTTTGCTTTTCTCATTCTTAAATTATATTATACAAGAAACGGGTTGTGGTGTAATGGTAGCACGAGTCTATGGGGTAGATTTAGCCCGGGTTCGATTCCCGGCAGCCCGACCATTTCAGACATTTTGAAAATTGTTTTGCTTTGCTCGCCGAAGTTCGGCGGGCGGAAACGCGGAGCGAAATCATTCGAGCGATTTCCGCTCGAAAAAGGTTCGAGCTTCGTTCAGTAATTGCGACCAAGTTAAACTTTTTATATAACCTTCGTTTTCACGAAGGTTTTTGTTTTATAACTCGCAAATGCGAAATCCAGTTGCTCTTATAGATAAAATGCGTTATAAATTTATTATGAAATTTTTTGATTCCCACAGCCATCTTAATTTCAAGGCCTTTAATGACGACTATCCGAAAATCATCAAAAAATGCCTTGATGAAAATCTTTGGCTGATTAATGTCGGCTCTAGATATGATACCAGCGAAAAAGCGGTGGCTATCGCCGGAAATTACGAAAAAGGAGTTTGGGCGGCTATCGGGCTCCACCCTACCCATGTCGGAGATGAAAATTTTGATTACCAAAAATATTTAGCTTTAGCAAAAAGTTCTGATAAGGTTGTGGCTGTCGGCGAAACCGGCCTGGATTATTATCGGACAACCGATCCGCAACTAAGAATCAAACAAAAAGAATTATTTTTAAACCATTTAAAATTAGCTCAAGAATTAGATAAACCGCTTATCATCCATTGCCGTGAAGCTTATGATGAACTCATCAAAGAATTGAAAAATACCGAATATCAATTTAAAGGCGTAGTCCATTGTTTTTCGGGCAATAGTCAACAGGCGAAACAATATTTGGATTTAGGTTTGTATCTCGGGTTTACAGGAATAATCACCTATTCTTCCGACTATGACGACATTATCAGAGATATGCCGCTGGAAAAAATATTGATTGAAACCGACTGCCCTTATTTGGCGCCTGTCCCCTACCGTGGCCAAAGAAACGAACCGCTTTATGTCAAGTACACGGCTCAAAAAATAGCCGAAATTTGCGGTCTTTCCTTGGAAAAAGTGGCGGAGCAAACTTATCAAAACGCTATTAGATTATTCGGACTTTAGGTCTTGAAATACCTGTTTCCGACATTCACTTTATGCTATAATGATATTATCCTCGCTAAGTTAAAATCCTGCACAATAAATTTTTAAACGGGAGGACGAATCGTTTTAGCCCTTGGGCTAAAACTGAGTCCACCCACCTGATTTTTTATCAGGATTTTATACAAGGCGAGGTTTTTGTTTGATTCAAAAGAAAAAGAGTTCCGATTAATCGGAACTCTTTTTTGATTTATTATTTATTCTAATCTTAACCTTAGGGTGGCGTAAAGGAATATTTCACCATGCAGTTCTCTTAAAGCTATCCCCACGCCGATAAAACGGTAATTCTTTATACAGGGACGAAAGTTCGGACTAATTGAATTCAGAATATCATAAAGCATTCTCTTCAAGGTTTGTTCAATTGACGACTGATTATAAAAAGCTATTCCGTCCTGCACAAATTCAATTTTTTCAAAAAGTATCGGTCCCGTAAATTCGCCAATAATCTTATAAGGATAACCTTTGAGCATCATCTGCTTGCTGTGGTCAGTCGCGCCTAAAGTCATCTCCTCATCTCTGTCAAATTTTGTCCCGTATATTTCTTCCAGTTCTATGATAAAAAAATTAACCAACCTGCGTATCCAGTCGTAATAAGCGGCAACGGCATCCATAATCCACCTCCCTTTTTAAATTTTTAAAATGCGGTTTTCTTAAATTATTTAGTTTAAGACTCTAATATTAAACTCTAACAAACCCCTCTTGTAAAGAGATTATTTTCTAAATGAAAAGAGCTCTGGCTTATCAGAGCTCTTTTAAAATTAGTATCTTAATCTCAAGGTTGTATAAACCTTTACCCAGCCGTTTCCAATCTGGTTGAGAGCTATCCCGCCGCCTATAACTGGATATTTTTCTAAAGCGCTTCGATGGCCAGCGGGCGAATTCAAAAACTTGTAAGCAATTTCTTCCATTGCTTGCCTGATCGCCCAATCATCATAAAAAACATAATAAGGATCACCCACTAATTCGGCAAACGCTGTATCCCAAAATTCTTTCGGAGCATGATAAGAATAATCCACATTATATTTTCTCATCGCATCGCTGTGCTTAGCCGCCATTTCAGCCATCCTTAAATCGTAAACAAAACCCTTTCTTAACTCTTTCTCAAATATCTTTATTAAAGGCGTGATAAAACCGTTCAGCCAATCATAATACATATCCACCTCCTTTTTTATAAAATTATTTTAAGGTGCGATTCTTATGATGTCTTACTTCAATAATAAATATACCACAATAAAGCCTATTTTTTAGGTATATTATTTTTTTCAATTTTAATTCCCAACTCTCGTAACTGTTCATTTGTTATCTCAGACGGCGCATTCATCATCAAATCTCGGCCGTCGCCGGTTTTAGGAAATGCAATAACTTCGCGAATATTCGGCTCATTTTCCATTATCATAACGATTCTATCTATACCGGGAGCAAATCCGGCGTGTGGAGGAGTACCGTATTTAAATGCCTCAAGCATATGACCAAATCTTTTTTGTTGATCTTCCTCGCCGATACCAAGATAGTCAAACATTTTCTTCTGCACATCGGATTTATGAATTCTTACACTTCCTGAGCTTAATTCGTATTGATTTAAAACAAGATCATATGCTTTTGCTCTAACTGAGAGCAACTCTTTACCTTCCATAAAGTTTTTCAAATCTTCGTCATTTACAGAACAGAATGGATGATGTGTTGCCGACAACTTACCATCTTCTCCTTTCTCAAACATAGGGAAATCAATAACCCAAGTAAATGATAGCTCGTCTTTATCCTCCTTGTTTTTTCTCATATCCGGCTTATCTGATCCAAATTTTTCCGTTGATTCCTTATATGTAATTCTTGGAAATGGAATCTGAGTAATATGTTTTTGGGGATACAATTTCGTGACCATTTCAATAAACATTTTTTCTGTTAATTGAAGGATATCTTCTTGGTCAACAAATGACATTTCATAATCAAGTTGAGTAAATTCCGGTTGTCTGTCGCCTCTCGTGTCTTCGTCTCTAAAACATCTTGCAATTTGAAAATATTTCTCAAAACCAGCAACCATACTCAACTGTTTAAATTGTTGCGGTGATTGCGGTAATACATAAAATTTTCCGTTCTCAAGTCTTGAGGGCACAACATATTCACGAGATCCTTCCGGGGTCCCTTTCATCATAATGGGAGTTTCTATCTCAACAAAACCTTCTTTGTGCATATAATCTCTAAAAAAGGAAATTAATTTATCTCTATTTCGTATATTTTTTTGCATTCTGCTTCGTCGCAGGTCAATATAGCGATAACGAAGACGCGCTTCTTCGTTAATTTCTTTCCCATCTCCGGAAATATCAAAAGGCGGCGTCTCGGCTTTATTGAGCACAGATATTTCAAGAATTTCCAACTCAATATCGCCATTCTGCTTGTCTTTTTGCACAGCTCTTTCTGGCCGTTGGTTTACTTTCCCTCGCACCTCAACAACCCATTCTGTTCTTAATTTTGATCCTACTTCGTGAGCTTTGGAAGCGTTTGGCAAAACAACACCCTGCACCTTACCGGACATATCCCGAAAATCAAAAAAGATAAGCTTGCCCTGGTCCCGACGAACATCAACCCAGCCTTTTATGGTTATTTCCTGGCCAATATAATTTTTGAGATCTTTTATATATATTCTTTCCATATTGTTTTAGTCGCTAGCCACTAGTAAAATTCTATCATTTTTCTTTAAAAACTTGAATTTGAGAAGAATCTTTCGCCACCACAATTTTTACGGTCCCATTATTGTCCGTCCGGTAAATTTGAGCGCCGATTGAAGCCAATCTGTCCAAAACTTCTTTGGTCGGATGGCCGTAAGTATTTTTCCCGACTTCAGTAACCGCAATCTTCGGTGACACGGCTTTTAAAAAATCTGCGATGGATGAATATTTTGAACCATGATGGCCGACTTTCAAAATATCGGCGCTGATGTCAAATTTAGCGGCTAAATATTTTTCCGGCTTGACTCCGATGTCTCCGACAAATAGAGCTTTGAGATTTTGGCTTTTAAGAAGCACCACCAAGCTTGTATCATTTAAATCTTTATTATTGATAAAATTTTTATCCGGGGAAAGAATGTCAAAGTAATTTTCCCGATAGCGAATTCGGTCGCCGGCCGCCAAGCTCACGGCGGGAATTTTGCTATTCTTCAAAACTTCAACCAAGGCCTGCCAAGAATCGGCTGTCCCCTCGCGACCGTTGGAAATGAAAGTCCCGACCCGATAATTTTTCAAAACGTCAATCAAGCCGAGAAAATGGTCAATTTCCGGATGAGAATTAATCACCAAATCAATATATCTGTCGGTCTGAGGCAAAATCGCGGCCAAATCAGTAAGCACTTCATTGTTTGGTCCGCCGTCTATTAGAACCTTGACACCACCGGGCAAAATAACCAATTCGCTGTCGCCCTGACCGACGGATAAAAAATAGATCGTCAGATCATCCGAAGGATTGATGAGAATAATTGTCCGCCAAACCAGAAGATCAAGAGCCAAAAGCAGAACAACAACAAGAATAATGGATTTACTTTTCATCGGACAGCAATTTATGGATTCTCAAGGTGTCGGGATGAAACTCCAGTTCATCATTATTGAAAACCATTCGCGGCTCAAATCCCAAACTGTCTTTCGGGCTTTTTTTAATTCTTTTAATTTGAATTTGTTTCAATATTCGTTCTATAAAATCACCAAACCGGCCGCTTAACATTTTTTCCAAAATAGAAGCAATAAAACTCGGCTCATAAAATCCATGGCGCAAGTCATCGGAATAAACCCCGTTAGAAGTTTTCAACAAAGCTTTTTTCTTTGAAAAATTGGAGCCGCAGGCGAATTCGCTTTCGTTCGTTGAAAAACCCGAAAACTTAGCTGAACTTCTAACGGGGTAAATCCGCTCCCCCATCCAATTATTGGCTTCAAAAAATTCCCTGATTTTTTCTTTTCGGCCGTAAATCGGAACCAAATTCTGATAAAGTTCCCGCCAATAAATATTGTGGGGCGGTTTCAGGCAATAACTCCGCGGAGTGACAAAATGATTAAAACAAATTTTATTACTGGCGGCTTCCCGATGTGAAAGTTTTTGGCGCCCCGCTGAGCGGGGCAGATAGCCACGCTTAGCGTGGCGGCGCCGGCCCAATAAACCGAACATTAAAATACAAAAAAATCTGGCCGTAAAAATTCTGCCGGATTTTGCTCCAACAATAACATCAAAATCCGAATCTTGGTGGACATTCCCCAGCGCCATTGACCCGGCTCCTAAAATAAAATCTATAAAAGGCAAATGCCTGAAAAAATGCGATAGTTTCAGAAACCGCAGCCACTTTTTGTCAAAAAGAACGTCCTGCTGGCGTCTTTTCAAAGAAAAATCACCAGACGGCCTGCCAAGCCGCTCGTAAAATTTCTCAACTTTATTCTCCGTCTTCATTTTCCGGACTTTCTAAATTCAAGGGCTCTACTCCCACTACCTTGCCCGTAATTCTCAAAACGTCTTTATCTATTTTCTTGAATTCCTTTTGTGATTGATTATACATATTAACGGTCGTGCCCAGATGCACTCCTATTTTTTTAGAAAAATCGGCATAACCGATCAAATGCCGTCTTAATTCTTCTACGTTTTTAATAATTGTCTTCGTTTCTTCTTCTATATGCATGGCTTTCAGGCCCTGAAGAACGGTTTGAAGATAAGCTATAAATGACGTTGGCGAAACGATAATCACTTTCTTTTCTCTCGTGGCATACTCTATCAAATCGCGGGTATTAACTTTCAAAGCGCCGATTTTATTAACTAAAAGGTCATAATAAATCGCTTCGCTTGGAATAAACATAAAAGCGAAATCCATCGTATTTTCTTCCGGCTTGATATATTTAGCCGTTTCATCAATGCGTTTTTTGATATCGCTTTTAAAAGCTTCTTCCAGTTTCTGCTTTTGGTTTTCGTCATTAGCTTCTGAAATTCTCTGATAATTTTCCAAACTGAATTTAGAATCAATCGGGATAATTTTATCCTTAATGCGGATTATAAAATCAACTTTCGTGCCGTCTTTAAATTCATACTGGGATTCGTAATTATGAGGAAAAAAATTCTGCAATAACAGTTCCAGGGAGTATTCGCCCAAATTTCCCCGTTGTTTCGGATTCTTTAAAATATCCTGAAGGTCCTCCAACTGCCTTGCGACATCCACCACCTGCTTTTGCCCTTCACCGACTTTAGTAAGTTCCTGGGTGATTTCTTTGATTAACCGGCTACTGCTGTCAAACTGGCTTTGCATACTTTTAGTTGACTCACCAAGTTTATTATCAAGAGTTTTGGTAATTTCACCAATCTGGTTTTGAATCATCAGCAAAGATTGCTCGTCATTTTTCGGCACTGCTAAACGATTTTTCAAAAACCAAAAAATCAGCGCCAAGCCGCCCAATAAAACCAATAAAATAACGATTAAAAAAATGATTTCCATTGCCAAATTTATTAAAATTTATGACCCCTTAGTGAAATAAATTTTATCATAAATTTGAGCACCCCGCCATCGGCGGGGTAAAAGTTTGCTAACTAGCCCATACATAAAGCGTTATGTACTGGGCTGCAGAAAACCCTTTATATCTCCTTGTCTAAATCCTCAATTATTTTTTTGGCTTTTTCGGAAAGATGTTTCGGCAGTTTAAGGTCAAATTCCATATAAAGATTACCCCGGCCCATGCCATGCAAGTGCGGCATCCCTTTGCCGCCAACTTTCAATTTTTCTTTGAAATTAAACCCGGCCGGTAATTCAATATTCAGGTATTCGCCGCTTAAATCATTTATTTTTATTTTTTTGCCCAGCAAGGCCTCGGTGAATTTCAAATCCTGGGACATATACAAATCATCTCCTTCCCGGCGGAAAAGCGGATGGGGTTTTTCTTTAATCCGGACATATAAATCCCCGGTTTCACTGCCCCGCTCGCCCGCCTCGCCCATGCCTTTTATTTTTATAATCTGGCCGTCAGCCACGCCCGGGATAATATCAATATCCACTTCCCTGATGCTGGACTTCTGGCCGGAACCTTTGCATTCCAGGCAAATTTTATTGGGCACTTCGCCCATACCATGGCACTGGGAGCAAACCCGATTCTGGGAAAAATTTCCGAAAAAGGTCTGGCGGTTTTCCTTGATTTCCCCGCGACCGGCGCAAGTTGAGCAAACGCTTTTCCCTTCTTTTTTATCGTAGCCCAAACCTTTACATTTATCGCAAGTGATAAAAGTTTTATATTCCAAATGCCGCCGAACCCCGGAAAAAGATTCTTCCAAACTTATTTCCTGAACTATTTCCATATCCGACCCGCGGCGATAAGTGCGTCTGGGCTGGCGCCCGCTCATTCCTCCGAAAAAAGTCTCAAAAAATTCCCCCAAATCGCCGAGGTCGCCCAAATCTCCTTCAAAATCAAAACCAGGGCCGCCACCTGATGAACCAAACCCCTGTTCAAACCCGGAAGGCCATTCCCCGCCGCCCGCCGACGCTCCTTCAAAAACTTTTCCAAAACGGTCATATTGTTCCCGTTTGCTTTTGTCGGAAAGCACCTGATAGGCCTCGTTGATTTCCTTGAATTTTTCGTTTAATTCTTTGAATTTTTTTTCGTCCTTGCCGGCTTTATGAGGATGATACAAATGAGCCAGCTTATAAAAAGCTTTTTTGATTTCCTCGGCCGAGGAGCTGCGTTCCACTCCTAAAATTTTATAGTAATCCTTGCTCATGCCAAATTTAGAGAAAATTTTTTATATACTGAAAACTTCCTTGCTTCTTGATTCCGATTTAATGCTGACAAACTTGACCGCCAACAGTAATTGATAGATTAAAAACATTAAAATAGAAAGCACCCAATTTATCGGGATGAATAAAAACCTGATGGTAAAAAACAAAGCAACAAAAACTCCGATATATATCCAATTTTTAGCCGTTGGGTCAAGCTGGTCAAATTTTATCACCAAAGAATCATAAACAACCTTGTCAACCGAGTCCTTAAGATTGACCTGATAACCGAGAGCTTTGGTCAAACTAACGCCGAATTCCTGATCAACGGCCGAGGCGATAACCGTTTCTTTGACTGAAGCCGGTAAATTTTTAAAATTTGGGATACTTTGGGATAATTGATTTTCCAGAACGCCGGCCAAAACCTTTTGTAATGGTTCCTGAAATTTAAAATTAGGAACGAAAATACTAATTATTCCTTCATTGGGTTTCAGTATGAAAACCCGGAAACTTTCAAAAGAAATCGGGAAACCGCCCTTGGCAGAAAACAAAAAATAAGCAAAAAGACAAAGCAAAATCGCCGTTGCTAAAGTTATTTTAGACAGAAATATTTTTGATAAGTGAGAAAAATTAATCTTTAAGGTATTATCTGAATCTGTCTTTAATCTGGATATGCCCCAAACCAAAATCAAAAAAATCAAAAACCCGAATCCCAACAAAACCACTGAAAAATAATCGTAAAAAACCGCCAGGCTGACTATCACCGACAAACCGGCCGCCAAACTTGACCATAGTAATTCATTCACAAACAAAGCGGCTAGGAAAGAAATAATAACAAACAAAGCGAGCCCAGCTGAAAACCAAATTAAATTCAGGACGCTAAAACCGGTCATCAGCTGCCGAAAGTAAAAACTCATCAAAAAAGCCGAAACAATCTCCAAAAATAAAAGAGGGATAATTTTAACAGACGATTGATTAAAACCGCCGCTTTCTTTAGAAATTAAATCAGCCATTATTTATTTATTATACAATCCTTTGCCGATGTCTTGAAGAGCTTGAGAAAGTTCGTTGACCGCCGCTTGGATTTCTTCTGTATTATCGCTTTCTTTGGTTGATTTTATTTTTTCTATTTTTGCCGTTAAGGAATCTTTGGCTTCCTGGCCGATTTTTTCGCCGTTTTCTTTCAGCGTTTTTTCCGCCAGATAAATCAATGACTCCGCCTGATTTTTCGCTTCCACTAACTCTTTCTTTTTCTTATCTTCTTCGGCGTGAAGCGCCGCTTCCTGTTTCAACCTCTCCACTTCTTCTTTATTTAATGAAGTGGTCGCCTCAATTCTGATTGACTGGGTTTTGCCGCTGGCTTTATCTTTAGCGGAAACATTCAAAATGCCGTTAGCATCAATGTCAAAAGTGACTTCAATTTGGGGCACGCCCCGAGACGCCGGCGGAATTCCGTCAAGAAAAAATTTGCCCAAAGTTTTATTGTCAGCCGCCATTTCCCGCTCTCCCTGAAGCACATGAACTTCCACCGCCGTCTGGCTGTCAGCCGCCGTGGAAAAAACCTGGGTTTTAGCCGTTGGGATGGTGGTGTTTTTCGGAATCATCGGGGTCGCGATTCCGCCCATAGTTTCAATACTTAGGCCTAAAGGCGAAACATCCAAAAGCAGAATATCTTTTACTTCGCCCTGAAGAATTCCGGCCTGAATAGCCGCTCCGGCCGCTACCACTTCATCCGGATTGACATCTTTATGCGGTTCTTTGCCGAAAAATTTTTTGACCGCTTCCTGAATCGCCGGCATTCTCGTCTGGCCGCCGACCAAAACTATTTGCTCAATGTCCGCGGGTTTGAAGTTCGCTTCTTTTAAAGTTTCATCAACTAATTTTATGGAGCGCTCAATCAAATCGCCGACTAATTCTTCCAGTTTAGCCCGGGTTAATTTCATCAGGAAATGTTTGGGACCGGAAGCATCGGTCGTAATATAAGGAAGATTAATTTCGGTTTCTAAAGCGGTAGAAAGTTCGTGCTTGGCACGTTCAGCCGCTTCTTTTAAGCGCTGTAAAGCCAACGGGTCTTTGGAAATGTCAGCCCCTTCCTGTTTTTTATATTCGGAAACCAAATAATCAATTATTCTTTTATCAAAATCATCGCCGCCCAAATGGGTGTCGCCGCCGGTTCCTTTTACTTCAATGACATCTTCGCTGACTTCCAGAATGGAAATATCAAAAGTGCCGCCGCCGAAATCATAGACAATAATCTGTTCGTTTTTATTTTTATTCAAACCATAAGCCAAAGCCGCGGCTGTCGGCTCGTTAAGAATAAGCCGCACTTTAAATCCGGCGATTTCTCCGGCGTTTTTGGTCGCTTGGCGCTGACTGTCGTCAAAATAAGCCGGCACGGTGATAACCGCTTCATCAATTTTTTCTCCCAGTTTGGCTTCGGCATCCGCTTTGAATTTTTGCAAAATCATCGCCGAAATTTCCTCGGGCTTATACCAACGGTCGCCCATTTTTATTTCCACGCCGCCGTTAGCTCCCTCCTTAATTTCATACGAAAACCAGGTCTTATCATATTGGACGGTTTTGTCGGTGAACCTCCGGCCAATTAAACGTTTCACTGAAAAAATAGTGTTTTTGGGGTTGGTGACTGATTGCCGTTTCGCCAGCAAACCCACCAGCCGTTCCTCGTTTTTGCTCAAAGATACAACGGAAGGCGTCGTCCGGTTGCCCTCGGCGTTTTCAATTATTTTCGGCTCCCCCGCTTCAATAACCGCCATCGCCGAATATGTTGTCCCTAAATCAATGCCTAAAATTTTTGCCATATTTTATTTTATTTAGAAATTCTTACTCTAACCGGCCTGATGACCCGGCCGTTTAATAAATAACCCTTTTCAACTTCTTCAATCACAGTTCCAGACGGCTGATCTGATTCTATTTCTGCCACTGCTTCATGAATATTTATATCAAATTTTTCGCCGGGCGAAGTTTCTATTTCCTCCAAGCCGTAAGATTTAAGAATATCCTTGAGTTGCGAACGAATCAAGTACATCCCTTTTTGCGCCGAACCTTCTTTTTCCGAAGATGCCAATCCCAAATCAAAACTGTCCAAAACCAATAATAATTCTTTAATCAGTCCTTCATTAGCCAGCTTTATCACTATTTCAAACCGCTTAGCCTCATCTTTTTTATAATTGATAAGTTCGGCTTTGGCGCGTTTCCAGCCGTCAAGATATTCATCCTTTTCTTTTTGGCATTTTGATAATTCGTCCTCTGTTTTTTCTTCCTTGCCCGCCGAAGCTGCCTCCTTCGCCGAAGTAGCTTCGGCTATGGAGGCCGAGTCAGCGGAGGCGGGTTTAATTTCTTCTGGTTGAGTTGTTTGTTCTTCCATATCAAAATGAACTATAAATTATAATTTCAAAAAAATCAAAGTCAACTATAAAATTCACCTACTATTGTAATTCCACGATCGTGGAATTACAATAGTAAACTTCCTTTAGGAAAAAACTCTTTCTTAGAGCAAACCAAACTTGTCTGAGAAAATATCCCGCAGTTCCGCTGGGCTTGGCCTCGGAGCGAAGCGGAGAGCCAGCGGAACGAGGGAAAAGAAAATTTTGTCGCTGGAGCAAAATTATTCTGGTCCCGATAAATCGAGGATCCTCGACGAAGTCGGGATTTTCGAGGGCAAGTTTGGTTTGCTCTTAAAATCCCTGAATAATGATTGAGCCGGTACTGGAGGAATAATCAATACCCGTGGAGCTGGCGAATTGATTGCTGAATTCAAGAACTGGCTCCGTCTGACCAACCCCTCCCGACCAATTGGTCTGTTGAGAAATTATATTTCGCCAGCGCGTCAAATAAACAATAAGAGGCACATCCGATGTTTTACCGGCGCTTGGCCACTGGGCATGGCTGGTGATTTTTTGAGTAGAGGGGTCATCAGTGCCGCCACTGGCCACGATAGTATTGGAGGAATCACGGCCGACATCCTCTATGGAAAAAAATTTGGTATAAGTGATATTTCCAACCAGAGTTGTGGTGGTACCGGAAAAAACAGCCAAGACTGTACCGGAAGCCGCCACGTAATATTGGGTGCCGGAACCCTTGCTTAAATTATAAATATTATGCCAGTCGGCTTCGGCCATCGTTTTGGCATCGTCTAATAATTCCTGACTCAGAGAAGAAGCGGCTTGAAAATTTTTACTTTCCAAATTGGAACGCAAAATTGCCACTATCGCCGCAGTCGCCCCGCCTATTAAAATAGCGCCCACAGCCAAACCGACAAGAATTTCTATCAGGGCCTGGCCTTTGTTATTTTTAATGCGCATTCTTCATAAAATTATTTTAACAATAAAAAATCATTAAACAAAATTCTAATCGCCGCTAAAATCTAGACACCTTACCTATGGCGCTGATAGTAATAGTGGAAGACGTATTAGAATCAATTATAAGAGCCAACTTGATAGACGCGGAGGCATTCGGATAACCAGTCACTTTTGAAAAAATAACATCCGTGGAAGTACCAGAAACGGGATTAATAAATTGAACGCCGGAAGGCAAAACCTGGCTGTTAACCAAGGTGCCGGCGGCAAAGCTGGACCCGTGAAAAAGCTGAATCAAACCCTGGGTCGTTGTCGCATTTAAAAAATGAACACCCCATTGGTCTCCGCTTTCCTGACTTATGGAACTAGTTTGGGCCTGCCTGAGAATGGCGACAATTTCATCGGCGGCCGAGGTTAAACTTTGACGGCTGGAATAACTAAAAAGATTAACGCCGCCAATAACCGCGAGGGTCGTCAAAATGGCTATTGTTATTAAAAGCTCAATTAAAGTAAAGCCGCTTTTTTTTGAATCTTGGAATGTTTTATGTTCCATGATTAAAATTTGGTTGTCAACTGATATATAGGAACAATTATAGAAAGGGCAATCGTTCCGACAACGACACCCATACCCATCAAAAGAGCCGGTTCAAGCATGGAAACCATAAACTTGATGGATGTGTCAGTTTCGTTTTCATAAAAATGACTTAGGGTTTTTAAAACATTTTCAATATGACCGGCTTTTTCTGAAATCGCGATTAGATTAACAACCACCCGCGGGAAAATCGCTTCTCTCCGGAAAGAATCACTCACGCTCAAACCTTTAGTTATGCCTTCCCTGGAAATTCTTAAAAGCGCTTCTGCCATTTCTTCGTTGCCAACCGCCTGGGCCGTAAGTTCTATCCCTTGAGTCAGGGGCAAGCCGGCTTCAATTAAAGAAGCCAGGGTCGCGGCAAATCGCTGGAGAGCTATCTTGTTAATAACATCGCGAACTCCGGGAAAATAATTTAAAAGATTAAAAACGTAGCGCCGAAAGGCAACGGAGGTTTTATAAAAATAAAAAGCGGCGATTCCTCCGATAATCAAAAAGAACAATAAAAATAAAGCATATTTTCCGAAAAATCCTCCTACGGCGAAAACAATCCTTGAAAATAGCGGCGGCTTAAACCCGCCTCCCACAAAAACATTGGCAATTTTCGGAAGAGCGAAGGTAACCAAAAAAAATAGGATGAAAAACGAAGTCGCCAGAAGAAAAATCGGATAAATCAAAACCCCCTTGATGCGATTTTTAATATCCTGCTGTTTTTCCAAAGTGACGCTCATATCTTCCAAAACTTTATCCAGATTTCCAGAGGCCTCCCCCGCTTTTATCAAATTGACAAAAACCTTATTAAAAAATCTCGGATATTTAGCGAAAGAAAGATAAAAGGGCTGGCCTTTTTTCAAGTTTGCTCGCACCTCGCTCAAAAACATCTTGACAACCGGCTTGTCAAAATCCGTTATCAGAACCTCAATGGCCTGCAAAAGATCAGTGCCTACCTTCAACATCAACCCCAAATATTTGGTAATGAAAATTTTATCGGTTTCGGTAATCGTGGCGCTCAAAAAACCTCCGCCGCCCGTCTTGACTCCCTTGACAATTTTGACACTGACCGGTTTCAATCCTTTGCCGGCTAAAAATTCCAAAACCTCCGCCACTCCCTGGGCTTCCATTTCGCCTTCAACAATTTTTCCGGAAGGCTCGCTGGCTATGTAGGAAAATCTCATGGTTAATTATTTTTATTTCTTAATTTTATCTATGTTTATCTATTATTATCTCTATTTTTATCTGTTTGACCATAAGATAAATGTTGATAAAAAAGATAAATATAGAGAAAAATATTACTCGCGGATTACCCTCATTAATTCTTCAACTGTCGTAATTCCTAATTCAATTTTCTTAAGTCCATCTTCAAACATAGAAACCATTCCCTCTTTATGAGCCATTCCGCTGATGGCGTCAAGCGAGAAATCCGGACTGACAATCAACTTCCTTATTTCATCGGTGACATTAAGTATTTCAAAAATAGCCATTCTGCCCGAATAACCGGTAGAATTGCAAGCCGGGCATCCCCGACCGCGATAAAAAGCTTTTGGAAGTTTAATATTTTCCGAGCTAAAACCCAAATCAATCAATTGTTTGCGGATAGCCTCTAAAATTTCTTTCTCCGGAATATAAGATTCAATGCAGTCGCGGTGGATCTGCCGAACCAAACGCTGAGACACAATCACATTTAAAACGGCGGCTACCAAAAAAGGAGGAATTTTCATATCCATCAATCGTGGAACAGCGGTCGGCGCGTCATTAGTGTGCAAGCTTGATAGAACCAAGTGGCCGGTAAGAGCAGATTGAACGGCTATTTCCGCTGTTTCGACATCCCGAATTTCACCGACCATAATAATATTCGGGTCTTGCCGCAAAATCGCCCTCAAGCCGTTGGCGAAAGTGATATCCGCCGCGGGATTAACCTGGGTCTGGTTGACATAACGGATGTTGTATTCTATCGGGTCTTCAATAGTGACGATATTGACTTCGGGACGATTTAGGGTATTTAAAACCGAATACAGCGTGGTGGTTTTCCCGGAACCGGTCGGCCCGCAAACTAAAAGCATTCCGAAAGTTTTTTTGATATTTTCTTCCAAAATTTTAATATCGTCTTTAAGCATCCCCAACTCGGCAAAAGAAAGAGGTTTTTGGGCGGCGGACAACAGCCGCATTTCCAGTTTTTCGCCGTAAAAAGTAGGCATCACCGAAACCCGGATATCAATGAATTGCTTACTGCTCTCAAAACGAAAACGGCCGTCCTGAGGCCGGGAATGTTCGTCAACTCTTAAGCCGGACAAAAGCTTAATCCGGGCGACAATCGCCGGCTGAGCCGCCTTGGGAATTCTGATGATTTCATGAAGAATACCGTCAATGCGGAAACGAACCACGACATTATCTTCAGAAATTTCCAGATGGATATCGGAAGCCTGGACAGAAGCCGCATAAGCCAAAAGATTATTCACAATAGCGATAATGGGCAGTTCGCCGGCGGCTACGGCCAGTTCTTCTTCCTTGCGAAGATGGGAGCGCAGAGAGGCCTCAACGTTTTCTTCAATTATTTTTCTGAAATCCTGGGCTAAACGCGCTTCATATAAAGAAAATCCCCAATCAAGTTCGGCGTCGGTAACCAAAAACGGTTTTATCTTAGCTTCAAGACGGCGCTGTAAAAAATCCAAAATATTTAAATTAGTGGGGTCTTCCATAGCCGCGTCCAAAGTGCCGTCGGCTTCGCGGTTAAAAATAATAACCCGGCGCGACTGGGCTAAATCCTGCGGTAAAAGATTCAAAATTGTTTCATCAATTTTTTGGGCTTTTAAATCAATCCGGTTTATTGTTAAAGATTTTGATAAAAGCGTATAAAAATAATCCAAGGTTATAAAGCCCCGGGAAATCAAAAGGTCAACCAGATTCTGTTTCTTTCTATCGGCTTCAACGGCTAAAACATCAAATTCCTCGGCGCTAATCAAGCCCTCGCCGATTATAAGTTTTTTTAATTTTGGAGTATTTAAAGAGAGCATAAGAAATCATGAAACTTGAAACATGTATCATGGAGCATAAATTTTGAATCTTGAATCATAAATTTTGGAATGTTTTATGTTCCATGTTTCATGATCCATGCTTCATGAAAATAATTATACCAGAATTTTCCCGATTATTAAAACTAAAATGGCAACTGGCAGCCAAAGATAATAAAAAGGAAACCGGCGACTTGAAACATGAAACATGAAACATGAAACATGAAAAAAAAGAGTTCCTAAAACTCCTACGGACATAACCGCGATAAAATAAATCATCCAAAGCGGCTGACCCATAATAAATATGGCCAAGGCCCCTAAGTACAGCTCCTCTTCTTCAAAAAATCTTTTTTGATAGCGATGGTTCAATAAATTGGCCAACCATAAAAACAAAAGACCGGCTCCCAAAGAAATTAAATAATTTTTAAAAAAATGAGTGAAACTGTATTTCAAAAAATAAGCGATGGATTGATGGGGCGGAAGAAAAAATTTAGAAATTGGACTCGCCGAAAAAATTTGATATTGCTGATAGGACTGGAAACAAGCCCAGCCCAAAATTAAAATTACTGAAAATAAAAATAAGTATTTGTAGATTCGGATATTATTTGTAGTTTCGGATCGGTCTATACCAAAGCAGCGCCCCTTTAAATAAAGGGACGCCGCTTCAGTTAAGACCAAAATTCCTAACGGGAGATAAAACATCAGTTCGGAATAATTAAAGCGCTAAATTAGTGCCTACTTCATACGCGGTATCACTACGTCCTCCGTCAGATGTCATCAAGGGTATATATTTAGTGCTTTCTAATACGCCACATAATTTAAAGGTAGAAGTAGTAACGCCACTATAGGCATAGGAGAAGGCGGCAGTTTGTGAAGGGTCAAGAGGTAAGGCGCCCAAAGAAGAACCTCCGCTCGTTCCTCCTAAATTAACCACTACCCAACCCGTACCATCAACAGCGGTCGAAGCTGTGATACGCCCGGGCGCGGCGCCGCCGACAAGACAAGCGACACCAGAAGCGCAAACGGCAACGGTACATGTTGAACTCGCTACCATGCTTGGCGAATCAGCAGTGGCTAAATACAAACCAATAGCGCTTTTGACATTGCTTAAGTCGGAAATCCTCTGGGAATCTCTGGCTTGAGCCAAAAGTTGAGCGGGGTTTAAAACCAAAACTGTGGCGGTGGCTAAAATCGCCAGAATGGCGATAACGATTAAAAGCTCAATTAAAGTAAATCCTTTCATAATTCAAAACAGTAATTAAGTAATTTGAGTAATTGGGTAATTACTTATTTACTCAATTACGTAATTACGGCTTAATTAATATCTCGACCTTTTTGATATTATATCTTATAGCCCCCCCCCCGCAATAGCAACTGTGGATAAATGCCGATTTTGTCCGAGCGTCAGCGAGGCTACAAAATCGAGCACCCCCTCACTCGAAATACCATACTTAATATTTTAGATTTAATAAGATAGGGCAATAAACTTTTTTATAATAAATTTCTAGTCCAGTCATTTCGAGTGAGGGGGTAAAGGCTTTCTAAATGGAAATTCCTGCGCTTACGGCTTGGAATTTCCAAGAAAGCGCTTTACGTGGGCGATTAAATCTTCTATGGAAATTCTGGCTTTGACAAAATAATCCACCGTGCCCAACGCCTGGCCGCGGCTAATATCGCTTTCCTGCCCCAAATTGGAAATAATCATTACCGGAATTTTCTGAAGCTCGGGGTCGGCCTGCATTCTTTCCAAAACTTCAAACCCCGACAATTTAGGCAAAATAATATCCAATAAAACCAAATCAAATTTTGTTTCTTTAAGAAATTTTAAGGCCTCTTCGCCGTCTCTGGCAATTTGAGTGACTAATTCTTCTTTATCCAAACGACTCCTAAGCAGGTTAGCCAGGAAGGATTCGTCTTCAACTAATAAAACATTTTTCATTTTTGTTTTGACGGTTAAATAATTTTTTGGTCGCCCTAACCTTATTAAGTTGGATTTATTTTTTATTGTTTTAATTAAATGATCCATGGACAGCTTCCGCTACCCATGCCTTGTTACGACTTCACCCATGTCACCGAGTTCAGGCTGTTCCGATATAATCGGAATTTACCTACTCCCGGCTCCCTTGGTGTGACGGGCGATTGCTTGTTGTAAACTCAACATTGGCGTTCCCATCGCGCCTGCGGATTTCCCGCACGCGACGAGCTCAATAATAAATCAAATATTTTGAATTATTAATGAGAAATCCCTTCATCTAAAATAGATTACTATGGATTAGCTGACTTCTGATAAAGCAATAATTTCATTCTTTATCAGATCTCCCGAGGTTAGTTAATATTCTATTCCAAACATCCCAAAAGAGTTTTTGTTTTTTATCTTCCCTATGCTCACCACCCTCCCATAGGTCGATAAACTCATTTTGTGCTTTGGGCTGTTTTTTGCTTAGAGACCCTCTGCCAATTACCTCGCGATAATTGACTGTCTTTTAGCTACGCTCCGACTCGTTGTCGGAGGAACGGATTTTAACCGTTTAGATTAATAACCTGCTCGGCGCGTTTACTGTGAGTACAGGACTCGAGAACGTATTCACCGCGCCATAGCTGATGCGCGATTACTAGCGATTCCGGCTTCATGAGGGCGAGTTGCAGCCCTCAATCCGAATTGAGATCGGTTTTAGGGATTAGCTCCGCCTTACGGCTTGGCAACCCGTTATACCGACCATTGTAGCATGAGTGTGGCCCAGGGCATCAAAGGGCCGTGCTGATTTGACGTCATCCCCGCCTTCCTCCGCGTTAAACACGGCAGTCTCTCGAGACATATATAACTCGAGACAGGGGTTGCGCTCGTTACCCCACTTAAGGGAACAATTCAAATCACGAGCTGACGGCAACCATGCAGCACCTGTTCTAACGTCCTTGAGAGACTTCCCCGGTTTCCCGGAGAATTCGTTAGAATGTCAAGCCCTGGTAAGGTTCCTCGTTTGTTGTCGAATTAAACCTCATGCTCCACCGCTTGTGCGAGTCCCCGTCTATTCCTTTGAGTTTTAGCCTTGCGGCCGTACTTCCCAGGTGGTTCACTTAACGCGTTAGCTACGCCACTTCGAGGGTCGATACTCGAAATAGCAAGTGAACATCGTTTACAGCGTGGACTACAAGGGTATCTAATCCTTTTTGCTCCCCACGCTTTCGTGCCTCAGAGTCAGGAAAGCCCCAGTCATTTGCCTTCGCCTTTGGTGTTCCGTACGATATCAACGGATTTCACCCCTACACCGTACGTTCCAATGACCTCTGGCATCCTCTAGTAAGACCGTTTTAACCGCCAATTCACCGTTGAGCGGTGAAATTTTACGATTAACGCGTCAAACCTCCTACGCACTCTTTACACCCAATAAATCCGGATAACGCTCGGGGCCTACGTATTACCGCTACTGCTGGCACGTAGTTTGTCGCCCCTTATTCCATAGGTACTATCAACCGAGCACTTAATAGACACAATCAAACAAAATAAACCTAAATTTATTTAATTCAGAAAAATTAGATTATGTGCATTAAGTGCTCGGCTTTATCCCTATTAAAAGCAGTTTACGATCCGAAGACCTTCATCCTGCACGCGGCGTCGCTCCATCAGGGTTTCCCCCATTGTGGAATATTCTCGACTGCTGCCACCCGTAGGCGTACGCACCGTGTCTCAGTTGCGTTGTTGGGGTACAGCCTCTCAGCCCCCCTACCGGTCATAGCCTTGGTAGGCTTTTACTCTACCAACTAGCTGATCGGGCCTAGGCCAATCACAAAGCGATTTCTTGCGAAACCTTTACTCAAATTTCTTGCGAAAAGTGAGACTATTTGGAATTACCCCACCTTTCGATGGGCTATGCCAAACTCTGTGGTATGTACCAGGGTATTACTAACCCGTTCGCCGCTGTATAACACACCTCACTATCGCTCGGTGTGTCGCTGATAAATGCTGATAAAGCCGATTTATGCCGATAATTTAGTATCAGCATCAATCAGCCAAAATCCGCATAAATCAGCGGCACCGAACTATAGTGAGGTGCATTAAACCGCGCGACTTGCATGCCTTATCCACGCCGCCAGCGTTCATCCTGAGCTAGGATCAAACTCTCAAAAAAAGATAGGACAACCAAAAAATTATTTAACCCCGTTAGAAGTCTGTCTTGCGATTTAACTTATTTAATTAAAAAAAATATGGTCTAAAATTAAATTCTCACAAAACGGACAGAAAAAAAATTTAGAATTAAATTTTTCTACTCAAGACTTCTAACGGGGTTAACTTTTTAAGTTATAAAAGAACTTTCACATCTGCCACATTTCCAAATTGAGTATACACAAAAGTATAGGTTTTATAAAGGACTTGTCAAGGAACAGGGGCGGTGATAAAATGAGGCAACTATGAAAGACATTCATCCGAAATATTATCCCGAAGCTAAAATAAAATGCAGCTGCGGAAAAACCTTTACCGTTGGGGCGACCAAGCCGGAAATTGATGTTGAAATCTGCAGCGCCTGCCATCCTTTTTACACGGGAGAGAAAAAAATGATTGACACCGCCGGCCGCGTGGAAAGATTCAAAACCCGGAAAGCCAAAACCAAAACGACTGAAACGCCGAAAAAAATAAGACGCAAAAAAGCGCAGAAGTAAAGGGCTTTGGTGAAATTTATTTCACCAAAGGTTCATAAATTTTAATAAATATGGCAGAACTTAAAGTTCAAATCAGAAATATTTTAGGCAAAAAAGTGCAAACTCTCCGAGAAGAAGGTTTTATTCCGGCCGAACTTTACGGACGGGAAATTAAAAATTTGCATTTAACTATTTCAGCCAAAGAATTCCAGAAAGTTTTCAAAGAGGCCGGGGAAAGCACTATCGTCAATTTGAAAACCGAAGACAATCAAACCTTGCCGGTTATGATTCACGAAATTGAAACCGACCCTCTTTCCGATAAAATTTTACATGTTGATTTCTACCAGATAAAACTAACCGAAAAAATCCGCGTCCATATCCCGATTGAATTTCTCGGCGAAGCGCCGGCCATAAAAGCTTTCGGCGGAATTTTGATTAAAACTCTCCAGGAAATTGAAGTTGAGGCCTTGCCTCAAGATCTCCCTCACCGGATTCAAATTGACTTGGTGTCCCTTGATGAAATAGGGAAAAATATTTCAGTAGAAAACCTTAAATTAAGCGACAAAGTAAAAATTTTCCTCACCCCGGAAACCATTATCGCCACAGTAGTTGAAGCCAAGGTTGAAGAAGTAGCAGTTGAAGAAGCAGTCCCGGCAGAGGAAGCCGCAACCGCTGAAACACCGGGCACTCCGACTAAAAATGAAGCCCCCGTTACTCCGAAAGAAAGTCCCAAAAAATAAATTCAGAAATCGCAATCAATATTTTCCTCCATCTTTCCCGGCCGCAAAACGGCTTTTATCTTGGTTTGTTTATTGAGGATAAACTGATAAAATATAGGAAAAGGCAGAGAAAGATTTATTTTTGAATTTAATATGCGCGATATTACCAACAAAAAACCTTTAATTCTTAATCTCTCCTATTATCGTCAATTTCGCTTTCCTCTCACCCGGATTTTAAAATCCGCGATTATTTTACTGGCAATCAGTTTTTTTCTTTTCAGTTTTGTCTATGCGCCAGTTTATAACTCCCCTTCTTTGACATTTGCGGCTCAAAACGCCCAAACAGAACAACAAAGACAAGAATTGGAAAGTCAGTTGGCGCAACTGGAAAAACAAATATCCGATTACGAAAATACCATCACTCAATATCAAAAACAGGGCCAGACCCTTAAAGGCGAAATCTCGACTTTGGACTCCCGGATCGCCAAACTTAATCTCCAAATCAAAGCCGCTAATCTGAATTTAACAAAACTCAATCAGCAGATTGGCGATACCCAAGCAAAGATCGGCTCAGTTGAACAAAGCATCAACTCCGACAAAAATGCCCTTTCCCAGGTACTTCAAAATATTTATGAAAGCGAAAACCAAAGTTTAATGGAAATTTTTCTTACCAGCCCCCGCCTTTCGGATTTTTTCGGGAATCTGAATGATTTAGCTCTTATCCAAGATAATTTTCAGGCAACGCTAAGCAGCGTAATCCAACTGAAAAACGACCTTTTAGACCAGAAAGAGCAATTGGGGCTGGAAAAAAGCGACGCCGAAGCTCTGAAGGCTTACCAAGCCAGTCAAAAACAAACCATTCAGCAAACCCAGTCTGAAAAAAATAAAATCCTTACTGACACTAAGGGCAAAGAATCTATTTACCAAAAACTGGTTACCGAAACCAAAAAAACAGCCACTCAAGTTAAAAACCAAATCTTTGAATTATTAGGCGGCGGGGAGCTGACTTTTGACAAGGCCTATACCCTGGCAAAGGCGGCCCAGGACGTCACCGGAGTGAGAGCCGCTTTCATCCTGGCGATTTTAGACCGGGAATCCGCCCTGGGACAAAATGTCGGCCGTTGCGCTTATAACCAAATCATGAAAGGCGGGACAACGGCAATGAACCCCAAAGAAATTCCAGTTTTTCTCTCAATTCTCCAATCGCTTAATATCAGTCCCGATTCGGTTCAAATTTCCTGCCCCAATCAAGACGGGACTTACGGCGGCGCGATGGGACCGGCGCAATTTATGCCATCAACCTGGAATATCTATAAAGCCGACATCAGCAACATTTTGGGACGCAGCATTGCCAACCCCTGGAATAACGCCGACGCTTTTATCGCCGCGGCGCTTTATCTAAAGGATGCCGGCGCAACCGCCAACGAAAAAAAAGCGGCCGCCAAATATTATTGCGGCGGGAGATGGAACCGTTATGTCTGTCTTGATGTTTACGGATATAACGTGGTTAAACAGGCCAACGAATTCCAACAGGATATTGATATTCTTAACGCTTCTTAAAAATGAAAAGAAATGTTTTATTAGTTATTTTAGATGGCTGGGGAATCGGGGCTCATGATGAAAGCAATCCTATCTATAAAGTTAACCCCCAAAATATCCAAGATATCAAAAAAAGATTTCCTATCGGCTGTCTTCATGCTTCGGGTATCGGCATTGGCCTGCCTTGGGGAGAAGAAGGCAACAGCGAGGTAGGACACCTTACTTTGGGAGCCGGAAAAATTCTTTATCAACATTTCCCCAGAATTTCTTTGGCGATCAAAGACGGCAGTTTTTTCCAAAACCAAATTCTGAAAAACGCCTTCACTCACGCCCAAAAAAATAATTCCAACATTCATTTGGTCGGCCTTCTAACCAGCGGCAATGTCCATTCTTCTTTTGAACATTTAGCCGCTCTTCTGGAATTCGCCAAAAGAGAAAATTTTGACCGGCTTTATCTCCAGCTTTTTACCGACGGCCGCGACAGCCCGCCGGAATCCGCTCCTGAACTTCTCAAAAATCTGGAAAAAGTCATCCAGGAAAAAAACCGGGGCGTTATCGCCAGCCTTTCCGGCCGTTTTTACGCTTTAGACCGCGCCAAGCACTGGGACCGAACCGAAAAAGTTTATAAAATCTTAACCGGCGAAGGGAGAACCGCCGATAATTATCAGGAATTACTGACTGAAACTTATAACCGAAACCTTACCGATGATTTCGTTGAGCCGACCATCATTGGCTCGCCCCTGCCTACCGGTCAGGCAGGCCATTTCATCCAGGACAATGATGCCGTCATATTTTTTGAATTCCGGGAAGAAAGTCCGCGCCAAATCGTTTCTGCTTTCGCCGAATCGGACTTCCCGAATTTTCCAGTCAAAAAATTCTCCAACCTTCATCTTGTTACTATGACCCGCTATGATGAAAAATTTAATTTGCCGGCTATTTTTCCGCCGGAATCAACCAGTGAAACTCTCGGTAAAATTTTGTCCGATAACAATAAGATACAGCTCCGCATCGCCGAAACCGAAAAATACGCTCACGTGACTTTTTTCTTCAACGGCTACCGCAAAGAACCTTTTCCCAATGAATTCCGCATCCTTGTTCCTTCACTCAACGCGCCCCGTTACGATCAATTTCCGGAAATGATGGCTAAAACCATCACCGACAGAACAATCAGCTCAGTCGGCGAAGGTGCTTATAATTTTATTCTGGTCAATTACGCCAATCCGGACACGATGGGGCATACCGGAAATTATGAAGCCGCCGTAAAAGCCATTGAGATTATTGACCGGGAAATCAGCCGGCTTTTGAAAGCGGTGATGGCCCAGCCCGATACAACAATGATTATTACTTCCGACCATGGTAATATTGAAAAGATGCTTGACCCGTTGACCGGCTTACCGGAAACGAAGCATGATCCTAATCCCGTACCTTTTTATTTGATAGGAAAAGAATTTGAAAAAATAAAAACCGAAGCTGAAATCCGGAAGACAGAAACCCAGATTCTCGGCACCTTGGCTGATGTCGCTCCCACTATTCTGGCTTTGATGGGGCTGCCTAAACCGAAAGAAATGACCGGCAATAATCTTTTACCATTTTTAACGGCATGAAATTCATAGGAAAAATAATTTTATTCATTATCGTTAATGCCATCGCGATTCTGATTGCGGCTCATTTTGTCAGCGGTTTTATTTTTGAAGGAAATCTGACCGACCTTGTAATCGCGGCGGCTATCCTTACTTTATGCAACACCTTCATCCGGCCGCTCCTGAAACTTATTCTCGCCCCTTTAATAGCTTTAACTTTCGGACTTTTGGCGATCGCTATGAACGCCGGCATCCTCTATGTTCTTGACAAATTCAGCGCAAGCCTTACTATAAATGGACCAAGTCCGCTTATTCTCGCTACTTTGATTATCAGTTTCATTAATATCCTGGTTAATCTCTCAACCAAATTAGGCGACTAATTTATTTTATTATTTAATATGTTTCTTTCTTTATTAGAGATAATCGTTGCTGTTTTATTGATAATTTTCATCCTGCTTCAGGAACGTTCTTCAGGTTTGTCGGGAATTTTGGGTGGCGGCGAATCCGGTTCTTATCAGACCCGGCGAGGATTGGAAAAAATTATTTTCTACGGCACCATTGTTTTAGCTGTTGTCTTTATCGTTTTAGCTCTCCTGAGTTTAATAAAGTAAAAGGCTTGGTATAAATTTTCAATTTCTCTCGCTACGCGAGATCTGGCGAAGCCGGATAAATTTCAATTTTTAGTAATTTAGCATGTTCAAAAAAATCATAAGTTCATTCACGCAATTTGAACGCAATATCTTTATTGTGGCAATTTTGGTTTTTCTGATTTCTTCATTTTTCTGGTTGGCGCTTAATATTCAGGAAAGAATTGACTTAACCCCTAAAAAAGGAGGACAATACACTGAAGGGAAGGCCGGCCAACCCACTTTTATCAACCCGATAATTTCCGGCAATGAAACTGATCGCGATATTGCCTCTTTGATTTACAGCCCGCTCTCGGATTTAATCAGCGACTATCAAATTGAAGAAGGAACCAATTATTTGGTCAAACTTAAACAGAATTTGCTTTGGAGCGATGGCCAACCCCTGACGAGCGACGATATTATTTTCACCCTTAAAACCATCCAGGATCCCGATGCCCGTTCCCCGCTTTTCCAAACCTGGCAAGGCATTGTGACTGAAAGAATCAGCGAGCTTCAGGTCCGGTTTATCCTCCGCAATCCCTATGTTTTTTTTGGCGACAATCTTCATAATCTGCCGATTATCCCCCAGCATATTTTTGGGAAAATTCCGGCGGCCAATCTCCGGCTTTCAAATTACAATCTGGAGCCGGTGGGCAGCGGCCCTTATAAATACGACCGCTTCGCCAAAAGAAAAGACGGATTTATCACCCAGTACCAGCTCGTGGTCAATGAAAATTATTCCAGTAAAAAACCCTACATCCAAAAATTCATTTTTAAATTTTATAAAAATGAAGACGATTTAATCAGCGCTTTCAACCGCCGCGAAATTGACGGTTTCGGCGGTCTTAACCCGGCAAAAATTAAAGATTTATCGCTTAATCACAACATCAAAAGTGTCGTCATGTCCAATTATTACGCCGTGTTTTTCAATCAGAACATCAATTCCAATCTCAAAAACAAAAATATCCGTTTGGCTTTAACCCAAGTCATTGATAAAAAACAGATTATCCAAAAAGTATTTAACGGCGAAGCGATGGAAGCCGGCGAACCTCTGGAGACCACCGGCGCTCCGGACTTAACGGCTATTATGGATAAAAAATTAGAGTTCTACTTAATTGTCCCACAAATTGATTTCCTGATTAACACGGCCGAAATCATCAAAGAAGAATGGGCGGCAATAGGCGTAAATCTCAGTTTGATTGTTTTAAACCCCGACGACATTATCAACCAAGTGATCCGGTCGCGCGACTACGAAATGATTCTTTTCGGAATCAATCCCGCAAACAAAGAAGACTTGTTTTCTTTTTGGCATTCTTCCCAAAAATTTTATCCCGGACTTAATTTGGCGATTTATGGCAATCCGAAGGCCGATAAACTAATAGAAGAAATCCGCCAAACCGCCGACCCGGCCGAACGCCAGGCAAAATTAAAAAATCTGGAAACTATCATTGCTCAAGATCTGCCGGCCATACCGCTATACTCCCCGAATTATCTTTATGTCAGCATCCCCGATCTCGGCGGATTCACGGATAAATTTTTGACTACCGCCAGCGACCGCTTCCAAAATGTCAAAAATTGGTACGTGGAAACAGCCTGGGTATTAAAATAATTACTGTAATTACCGTAATTACTGCAATTACAGTAATTAAAAATATATATGAAAAAAAATAAAAAAGCCGACATCCGATTTCTTAATGAAATGAAATCGGTCATCCGCGACCAGGAATGGTTTAAAAAAATCAAAAATCCGGAAAAATTTCCCATCTATGAAATGTATCGGGGGCTAAAAATAAAAAACGGCTGGCGATATGACATTACCGTTATTCCTCCCAAAATGCTGGGTGAAGAATTTGTAAAAACCAAAGGCAACCGCAATTCAAATGGATATCTAGAAATCTATACGGTCTTAAAGGGCGAAGCGATATTTTTACTGCAAAAGATGACAAACGGGAAAGTTAAAGATGTGATAGCCATAAAAGCCAAAAAAGGAGATTTTGTGCTTGATCCGGCGGGCTATTACATCATTTCCATAAATCCCTCTGAAAAAATTCTGGAACTTGGGAACTGGGTTCCTGAAAAAAATAAAAATATCTATAAAGAAATGGAAGAAAAACAAGGAGCTTGTTATCACTACACCAAAAACGGCTGGCTTGAAAATGAAAAATATAAAAAAACCCCAAAAATGGAAATTAAAAAACCCTTGAAATCAATGCCCCAAGACTTGAAATTTCTGAAAAGCAATAATTAACAATTTTATACAAGCCCCTGTGGCGGAACTGGCATACGCGTAGCGTTCAGAACGCTATCCCGTAAGGGTTAGAGGTTCAAATCCTCTCAGGGGCACAACGCTAAGCGTTGTTATCGGGCACGCTAAGCGTGCCACCAATTAATAATTAAAGTCGAAAATAAAAAATTATATATGATAAAAGCAAAAATAGTAAAAAAAGAGGAATCCCGCGAAGAACCCCTTCGCTGGGCGGCTTTGGGCGGTTTGGAAGAAGTCGGCCGGAATATGACTTTTTTTGAATATCGCAACGAAATAATCGTGGTTGATGTGGGATTCCAGTTCCCCGAAGAAGAAACTCCGGGCATTGACTTCATTATTCCCAACACCACCTACCTTGAAGAGCGCAAACAAAACATTAAAGCCGTCTTCATCACTCACGCTCATTATGATCACATTGGGGGCATTCCTTATTTAATGGAAAAACTCGGCAATCCCCCGATGTACGCCGCCGCGCTTACCAAGGAAATTATCAATAAAAGGCAGGGGGAATTTCCCAAAGCGGCCAAACTTAATTTCCAGCTGATAAAAGACAAAGACAAAATTGAATTCTCCAAATATTTTTCAGCCGAATTTTTCGGCGTTGCCCACAACATTCCCGATACTTTTGGTTTTGTTTTAACCACTCCCGTAGGAAAAATGGCTTACGTCGGTGATTATAAATTTGATTACGACAAAGATGGCCAGCCTAAAGGATTGGCCGAACTTAAAAAAATCGGCGACCAAAAAATTCATACCCTCTTTTTGGAAAGCACCAACGCCGAAGAGCCGGGATATTCACTTTCCGAAAGAATAGTGGAAAAAAATTTAGAAGAACTTTTCAAAAAGGCCTCGGGAAGAATCATTATCGCCCTTTTCGCCTCATTAATTAACCGCATTGATGAAATAATAAAAATCGCCGACCGCCTCGGCCGGAAAGTGGCTTTAAACGGCTATTCAATGCGAAGTAATGTTGAAATCGCCCAAAATCTCGGCTACATCAAAGCCAGGAAAGGCCTGATTATCCCCATAGAAGAAGTTAGAAAGCACCCCGATGATAAAATTATGATTTTAAGCACCGGAGCCCAGGGAGAACCCAACGCCGGCTTAATCAAAATTATCAACGGCGAACACCGGTCTGTCAGTTTGAAATCAACCGATACCGTTATTCTCTCGGCCTCGGTTATCCCCGGCAATGAGAGAGGCGTTCAAACGCTCAAAGATGGCATCTGCCGTCAAGGAGCTAAAGTTTATTATTCAAAAATAATAGACATTCACTCCAGCGGCCATGCTCCCCAGGAAGAACTGAAAATGACAACCAAGCTTATAAACCCAAAATTTTTCGTTCCGATTTATGGCTATTTTTTCATGAGAGCCACTAACATTGAAGTGGCCCAACAAGCCGGGATCCCGGCAAAAAATACTTTCCTGCCCTCCAACGGCCAGGTGATGGAATTTTCCCCCGACCAAGCTCATATAACCAAAGAAGAAGTTCCTGTCTCCTATGTTCTGGTTGACGGTTTGGGTGTCGGAGATGTCGGCGAAGTAGTTCTCCGCGACCGGAAGGTTCTGGCTCAAGAAGGAATGGTTGTTATTATCACCACTATTGATCGCCGCACCAACCAGCTGATAAAAAATCCCGACATTATTTCACGAGGATTTATTTATCTGCGGGAAAACCAGACGCTTCTTGAAGAAATCAGACGCAATATCCGCGGAATGATTAGCCGCCTGCCCCGCCAGCCCTTGGATGCCGATTATTTCAAATCCCTTATTCGTGACCAAATCGGCCAGTTTCTGTATAATAAAACCAAGAGACGGCCGATGATTTTACCGGTAGTGATAGAAGTATAAAAAACAATGACTAAAATTGAAATTTTGACAGGCATTCGCCCAACTGGCGATTTGACGATCGCCAATTATCTTGGAGCGATTAAACCTATTGTTGAACTCCAAAACAAAGGCCGATCCCCTTTGGTTTTTGTCGCCGACCTTCACGCCATAACCGACAATGAACCGGCCAATGCAAAAAAATTTGTCAATGAAGTTGTTGCTGATTACATCGCGTTCGGAATAAATCCCGATAAAACTAAAATCTTTTTACAATCTGATATTGAAAACGAGGTATCTGTTTTGACTATGTTTCTATCTCGTTTAATAAACGTGTCTGAACTTTTAAGAGTCCCCACCCTCAAAGAAAAATTAAAAGCCAACGTGCGACCGGAAACAGCGAATACATTTCTCCTTCTTTATCCGGTAATGATGACTGCCGACATATTGCTTCAGCGAGCAGAAAAAATTCCAGTCGGAAAAGACCAGCTCGCGCACTTAGAAGTGAGCCGAGAACTCGCTAGAAGGTTTAATAAAAAATATGGAAAAATTTTCCCGCTTCCACAACCCCTTCAAATAGACGCGCTTAAAATCCTTTCTTTAAAAGGAGAAGGGAAAATGAGCAAAAGCTCTCCGGAAGGAGCCATTTTTCTTACGGATGACGCAAAAACCGTTGCCAGAAAAATTAAAGGCGCGGAAACCGCATTCGAAGGAGCAATGAACGAAAAACTGGAAAGTCACATCCTTGTTGCTAAAAGTTTATGTAAAAATGATCAAGAAAAAGAAGAAATAGATTCTCTAATTAAGGAACACAAAAAAGGCAAACCGGTGATGGGACAATTCAAGCAACTTTTTATTCGTATCACTAATAATTTCTTGGCCGAATTTCAGGCTAAAAAAAGCGAGATGTCTCAAAATAATTCGTTCATCTCATCTATACTGGAAGAAGGCGCCAAAATCGCCCGAGCTAACGCCCAAGAAACTCTGCAACTCGTTAAAAGGGCAATGTATCGCCAATAAACCCCTAGAGTGAGCGACTCGCCAAATCAACTAAAAGCCAAAAAACAATTCGGGTTTTCGGCTTTTTTAAACACCTCGAAATAAAATTTCTTAAACGCCCCTCAAATAAACTATCACGCGTGATAGTTTGAATAAAAATAAATTTTATCTTAAAATTAGCTAAAATAGACCGAACAATATCTATGAAAAAAATCTCTGAATTTAAATCAAGAAAAGAATGGGAGGATTTCCTTTGGTCCAAATTTTTGGAAAATGCCGAAAGAGCGAGGTCTGAAAAACAATTAAAGAATTTTTTAGATAATTTACTAAGCGCCAACGAAAAAAAATTAATTATAAAAAGATTAACGGCTCTGGCGATGATAAAAGCCGGAAAATCCTATAAAGAAATAGAAGAAATTTTATGGATTTCTCCAAGCACTATTAGCGCTCTTAAAAAGAGCATTGAAAAACAATCCGGCTATCAAAGCAATCGTTATTACGCCAAAAAAAGCAAAAGCGAAAAAATAGAAAAACACAAAAAAGGATTACCGCCGCAAAAAACAATCTTAGATTATTGGCTTAATTTCCCTTTTCCAACCAAAGGCGGCAAAAGATGGAAATTTTTAAATTACCAGGGATAAAATAGTATAAATTCAGGTACTATCACGCGTGATAGTACCTGAATGAAAACAAAACAATAAAATTTCTTAAATTTTTCTTACTCCCAGCCAAATCTGCCAGTCGTTCATTTTAGTGCTTGATTCCGCGTCAAACTTGTCCGAATGTCTTAGCTCAATATCATGGGCGTTGATTTCTTTTTTGAGAAAAACATTATTCTTTTCCAAAATCTCTTTTAGTTCCGCCGGGGCTTCAATCATCAAAATAATTTTGTCCTTCGGCTGATAGCCGGCGTCCTGGCGCAAACCCTGAACCAGCCGGGTCAAATCCCTTAAAACACCTTCCGCTTTCAACTCTGGCGTTATTTTGGTGTCCAATTCCAATTCCTCTTTTATTTCGGAATCAAAAATAATTTCTTTGACGTTAATTTCGTCTTTCAAAATATCTAATAGTCCTTTGCTGTTTTTGAGTTTTTGAGTTTTTGAGTTTTAATGACGCCAGCGGCTGTCTCACTTTTATTACGGCTTCCAATCTCTTGGCTAAAGCCAAACTGGCCAACCGCCGCACTTCAACCATTGATTCCAACAAATTCTTATCAATCAGATTTTTATCAGCTTTGGGCCAATCTTCAAGATGAACCGAATTTTGCGTCAAAGTCATATGAATCGCCTCGCTAATAAACGGGGCGAAAGGCGCCATTAATTTGCTGGTTTCCAAAATTATATAACCAAGCACGGCCGAGGCCTGTTTGGAATCTTCACCCGAAAATCTTTTCCGGGAACGCCTGACAAACCAATTTGAAAGGTCGTCAATAAATTCCATAAGAATTCTGGTGGCATCGGTAAGTTCATAGGCCTCCATTTTTTCGGTCATTTTTAAGATGACTTCGTTGAGCCGGGCTAAAATCCATTTATCCAATAAAGAAACGCTTCTGCAGGCAGGCAGGCAGGGATTTATGCGGATATTCCCCGCGTATAGCTGATAAAAATTGAAAACATTCCTGAATTTATCAATCACCTTCCGGAAAATTTCTGCCACGCCTTTTTCGGAAAACTGATAATCCTCGCCGATTTGAGTGGAGCTCAGAAGAAAATAACGCAAAGCGTCAGCCCCGTATTTATCAAAAATTATTTCCGGTTCGGCGTAGTTGCGCAGTTTTTTGCTTAATTTCATTCCACGGGCGTCTAAAACAAGTCCGTTAACAACTACGTTTTTAAAAGCCGGTTTATTAAATAAAGCGCCGGCTAAAACATGAAGAGTGTAAAACCAGCCCCGGGTTTGGTCCAGGCCTTCAGCGATGAAATCAGCGGGAAAAGTTTTTTCCACCAAATTTTTATTCTCAAAAGGATAATGCCATTGGCCGTAAGGCATGGAGCCGGATTCAAACCAGCAGTCAAAAACCTCCGAAACACGCTTGGCCCGGCCTTCACATTCGGGACACCGCAATTCTATTTTGTCTATATAAGGGCGATGTAAATCTAATTTCCCTTCCCCGTCATAAGGTAAATTGGAAAGTTTGATTTCCCGCAGTTCGCCTACTTTAATGTAATTTTCCATTGATTTTACAAGCTCTTTCTCGTTGAGCCCCTGGCTGGCTCCTTCCAAAATCCAGAGCGGATCGCCGTGGCTGACAATCAAAATATTTTTATTTTTATATTTTTTTTCCAATTCCAAAATAGAATCCATCATCCGTTTCCTAATATCGCTTAAATTCTCTCCTCCTTCGGGAGTTTTAGAAAATAAATTTATTTTCTCGCCCATAAAATCGTTGAATTTTTCTATCGGTTGCCCGTTGAATTCCCCGACATTATATTCTCTTAAACGTTCGTCAAAATTAACCGGAATATTAATTTTTTTAGAAACAATCCCGGCGGTTTCTTTGGTGCGCAAAAGGTCCGAAGAAAAAATAAGTTGAATATTTTTTTTGTTTAAAACTTGGGCGATTTTTTCAATTTGTTCCCTTCCTTTGTCAGTAAGTTTGACTGTTATTTTTTCCGGCCAGCAAGAAATAATTTTATGATGGTTTGATTCGGCCTGACCATGCCGCAAAATAAAATAATGATTATTCGCATTAACCGCCGATTGCGCCAACTCTTTCAGGGAACCTATGGCGATATTTTGCTGACAGGACTGGCACTGCCAAATCGGCAACGCCGCGCCCCAGAAACGATTCCGGGAAAAAGCCCAATCCCGCGCTTCAGCCAGCCACTTGCCGAACCTTCCTTCTTTAATATGCTCCGGCACCCAATGAATTTTCTTGTTATTTTTTATTAATTTATTTTTGATTTTGGCAACGGCGATATACCAGGTGCTTAAAGGATAATAAAGCAACGGCGAATCACAGCGCCAGCAAAAAGGATACTGGTGAAGAACGGTTTCTTTTTTGTACAAAAGATTTCTTTTTTCTAAATCTTCAAAAATGACTTTATCGGCTTCTTTGACGAACAAACCGTTCCAAGAATAACCCGGCGTTTTCATTTTCCCCTCTTCATCCACGGTTATTAGAACCGGAAGATTATTTTTTTTGCCCACTTTCATGTCTTCCTCTCCGAAAGCCGGCGCGATATGAACCAACCCCGTCCCCTCTTCGGTTGAAATAAAATCAGCCGGCAAAACCCGATAACAATCATTAACTTTAAATTCCGAACCTGCAAGTTTATAAAGCGGCTCGTATTCCAAACCTGCAAGTTTTTTGCCGGAAATTTTTTCAACAGCTTCAATTTTAACGCCGGTTAAAGCCGGAGGCGCGCTATAAGAAAAAAGATAATCTCCATTCACCGAATATTTCGTATAAATTAAATCCGGATTAACGGCAATGGCGGCATTGGCAGGCAATGTCCAGGGGGTAGTCGTCCAAACCAGCAAATATTCGTTTTTTGAAGATTTCGGATTTTTTATTTTAAATTTCACGTAAACCGATGGGTCTTCGGCTTCCCGGTAGCCCTGATTTACTTCAAAATTGGATAAAGGCGTGCCACAGCGGAAACAATACGGCGTTACCCGGAAATCTTTATAAATCAGTTTTTGTTCCCAAAGTTTTTTAAAAACCCACCAGACCGATTCCATGTAGGAATTGTCCAAAGTGGCGTAAGCGTTCCCATAATCAGCCCAGCGGCCGACTCTTTCAAGAGTTTTTTCCCATTCTTTTTTATAACGGAAAACCGAATCGCGGCAGGCGGCGTTAAATTTTTCAATGCCGAATTTTTCAATGTCTTTTTTGCCCTTGAGATTCAATTGTTTTTCAATCTCGGTTTCCACGGGCAAACCGTGAGTATCCCAGCCCACCCGGCGTTCAACCCTGAAGCCGGCCATTGTCCAAAAACGGGTCGTAGCGTCTTTAATAACGGTGGCTAAAATATGGCCGTAGTGAGGCAAACCGTTGGCGAAAGGCGGTCCGTCATAAAAAGAAAAAAGCGGTTTCTTCGCTCGTCTCTCCAGGGATTTCTCAAAAATTTTATTTTCCTGCCAGAATTTAAGAACTTTTTCTTCAAGCTCGGAATTTTTCAGATTCTTAATGTCTTTCAGCATATCGTTAAATATATAAAAATTATGAGATTTACTCAAGACAAACAAAACTAAGAATGTCTTATTTCCATCACATCGCCATCCTGAACTTCATAATCCTTGCCTTCAATCCTAACCAGGCCTTTTTGTTTCGCCTTTACCCAACTGCCGGCTTCCAATAATTTTTCCCAATTAACCACTTCAGCTCTGATGAATTTATTTTCAAAATCGGTGTGAATAACGCCGGCGGCTTCGGGCGCTTTGGCTCCTTTTTTGACGGTCCAGGCCCGGGTTTCGTCTTCGCCGGTAGTCAAAAAACTGATTAGCCCGAGAATTTCGTACGCCTTTTTGATTAGGTCATTCACGTTTTGCTCCATGCCCAAATCCGATATTAAATAATCAGCTTTGAGGGATTTAATTCCGGCTTTCAATTCCTCGGAAACGTCTCCAACCGCGCCGTTTAAAAGATAAATCTGCGGCTTGGAAGTCAAAAGATTCAATTCTTGGATAACCGGTTCGCTTAATAAATCTTTATCAAGATTAACCGCCAAAATATTTTTATTCAGTTCGTCTTGGATTTTTTTAACCGTTTCAAAATCTTTTATTTTTTTATTGCCACCTGTTTTAATTTCCCCTTCCAGTTTTGCGGCTCTTTTTTCAACAATTTCCAAATCTTTCAAAATCAGTTCCGTGTTAACGATTTCCATGTCTTTTATGGGATCAACTCTGTTTTCAACATGGATAATCTCGCCCAACTGAAAACACCTGACGACCTCAACTACGGCGTTTACTTCCCTGATGTGCGACAAAAACTGATTGCCCAAACCCTCGCCTTTATTGGCGCCTTTGACCAGGCCGGCAATATCGTAAAATTCCACCACCGCCGGAATAATTTTTTTTGAAGCGCTTAATTTCGCCAATTTTTCCAATCGCTCATCGGGAACGGGAACCACGCCGACATTCGGGTCAATGGTGGCGAAAGGATAATTGGCGATATTAACTTCTTGTTTTGTTATTAATTTGAATAACGTTGACTTGCCGACATTAGGCAAGCCGACGATTCCGATTGAGAGTTTCATAAATAAATTGTAAATTTAAAAAAATTAAAGTTTATAAACGAATATTGATGTCCCTATCCGGTAATCCGGCTGAAACGGATTTTTGATTTCCTGCAGCCAGCGATATTCGTCTTCAGATTTTCTTTCAAAACCAGGGGCGGCTTTGGCCAAAGCCGATTGCAGAGTATTAACAGAAACAGCCAGCCATTCAATGCCGATGTCTTGAGGATTGCCGCGATTGGACCACCAATTTTCCATTTTATCGCCTAAATAATATTTGGTATCCCCGCCGCCGAAATAATCAACGGCAATTTTTTGAATGCCTTTTTCTTCAACGAAAACCGTCAATCGCTTCAAATCCTGACCCCAATCGTAATTGGAATCCGTCACATAGCGATATCCTCCGAAAACGCCACCGCCGAATTGATTGAAATAAGAAAGATAAAAAGGATAGGCAAAAATCGTTTCCAAAAGATACCAAAAAAGTAAAACGAAAATCAAGGAAATCTTGAAAGAATGTTTCCAAAATTTATTATTTACCCAACTCTTTAATCCGGCGGCCGCCAAAATATAAATAAAAGGCATGGTCGGCAGGATATGGCGGACGCCGATATTCAACTTGCCTTGCATGCTGTAAAGCCAATAAAAAATAATAAAAAAGAGCATCGCGAATTCCGGCAAATGAGTCCCCAGATAATCCTTAAATCTTGAAACATAAAGCATGAAGCATGAAGCTTTAAACTTGATGCTTCTCATAAAATTCCATAAACAAAAAATAAGAGCGATGAAAATTAAAATCAGAGACGGAATCGGCTCTTTCAACAAAAAGACGACCGGGAAATAATACCACCAACCGGCGGCCGAAATTCCTCCCAGAAAATAAGCGGTATTGCCGCCAACGGAACGTTGGCTGACCATTAACACGCCCAAAAGATAGTGCGCCAGCGGCCGGAGAAATTTATCGCCGGCCATTTTAATGTCAATATCGGCAAACAGGCGAGTTTTAAAAGAAGTTAAAATAGATTGGGTATCGGCGACCTGTTTGGAAATCGGATAATTCAAGGTAAAAAGAAAATAAACCAAGTAAACCAAAACGTAACCGATAACAAAAATAGCCGCCAAAAAAAGAAGCTTCCGCCAAAATCTTCTGCCTGCCTGCGCGGGCAATTTGCGGATAGTCCAAACTAAAACCAGCGCAATAAAATAAGGAATTAAAAGCACTGTTGAAAATTTCATTAATTCAGCCACGCCGAAAGCCAGGCCGGCGAAAATCAAATACTTGCCGGTGGGTTTCAGGAGGAATTTGATGAAAAAATAAGTCGCCAGAACTACGCCGAAAGCCGCTCCGATATCGGTGGTGACGTAATGGCCGTGCGCCAAAACGGTAGGCGAAAAAGCGAAAAGAAAAGCCGGCAAAAGCCCCCACCAGCCACCCAATAATTCCCTGGCCCAAATATAAATCAATACAACCAGCAAAAGCGTCAAAAGAATCGGCCCAAGCCGCGCCCAGAAAATAATCCTATCAGCATCGTTGCCGGATTTATAAATGAATTGATTGCCCGCCACCCATTGGTCGTTGATATTATCAGTCCAACTCGGTTGAGTAACCGGAAAAGACAATCCCATAGACATCAAAGGAATCGCCGAGATCGCTTTTATCAAAGGCGGATGTTCGGGGTTTAAACGAAAATCCAGATAGCGCAGATAACTATAACCGGCCGGGATATGAGCTAGTTCGTCCATTATCGCCGATTCCTGCTTTGATACGGAAATCATCGCAAAAAAAGAAACGACAAGAATTAAAATTAAAACGAAAAAAGGAATTTTTTTGGACATTTGTTATTTATAGTATATTCTGTTTTCCACGCGAAAATCAATATATTCCAATTTTCTAAAATTCGGTCGATTGATTAAATCATTTAAAACTTTATCAAAATTTTGAGGCAAAAAACGCAAACTGAAATATAATTTCGGCCCGGTGGTTTCAACGGTTAATTCCTCCAAGTTCGGGTTCTCAATTGAAAATCTGGAAACCGCTAATGAAGAATTTTTTATCTGTTTAATAATTTCTAAAGTATTTTCGGCAAATTGAGAATTATCATAAAATAGCTGGCCGAGCGAAAGCTGTCGGCGGTCGCCTTGCTCGGACACCTTGGAGACAAGAAACCCTTCGGCTTCGGGAGCGGAAGAAAAAACGATTCCCTGCTCGTCAAGCCAATAACAATTGCCGCTGTCCGTCAGACACCACAAGAGCCAGGGCTCGCGTTCTTTCGCGTTAAGAGTAATTATTTTCTCTTGCCAATTTTTTTCTAAACTTAAACCTGAAAGCCAATATAAAGATGCCGGAATGTTTGAAATCTTTGACGGCCAAAAAAGCAGATTTTCCGGACCGAGCCAGGAGCGAATCTTTGAAGTTTTTAATAAATTATCAATTAATACTTCTTTAATTTCTTCAGCTCTTAACGAACCGACAATATCCACTGCAGCTACTTTCAAAAAATGGGAATGAAAAACAAAATAAATAGCGCCAGTGGCTAACAAAATAAAAACAGAAAAAAATATTATAAATTTCAGCATCTCTGTTTAATAATATCCCTTAAACCCTTTTACGCCAAGATAAAAAGCGAAGCGCATCAACGTTTGAAATAAAAAATGTTATAATACCACTATATATGAATAAATCTCAAAAAGGTTTCACTCTTATTGAGCTTTTAATCTATACTGCCATCTTCTCCATCTCCGTCGGGGTCTTCTCCGGAGTTCTCATCACCTTCACCCGGGTCCAGACCCAGACCTCGGCTGATTCCGAGCTCACCCAGCAATTGTCGTTTGTCCAGTCAACTATTCAAAGATTGGTCAGAGACAGCGCCAATATAGAGAACCCGGCCGGAGTGGCTTCTTCCAGTCTGGTCTTGAGAATGGCTTCGTCTTCTTTGGACCCCACCATTATTTCCTCCGATGCCAATGGTATTTATCTGAAGCAGGGCACGGGAGAAACCTACTCCCTGACCAACAGCCAGGTGAAGGTTGCCCAGTTTGAAGCCATCAAATACGAAAACCCCCAGGCCCACGCCATTGTCCAGATCAACCTTTCTTTGACCTACAACAGCCAGAATCCCTATCAGCAGATAACGAGAGCCCTCTAGATCGCCATCGGCAGAGTGAGCGCCGCCACCTTTGACGATAGTTTGATTCCCAATACCAACAATTCTTTTTCCCTGGGTGATGCCACTTACAAATGGAAAGACATCAACATTTCCAATCTCCTCAATGTGGGCCAGCTGATTAACGACCCCGTGGCCGGAGCCCAGAACGGGTCTATCTACTACAATACCGCGAGCAACGCTTTCCGGGGTTACGCGAGCGGCGCTTGGTCTGTTCTTGGAGGCGTGGGTTGGGCCGCTTCTTCCACTAATATCTACAATACCAACGCCGGGAACGTGGGCATCGGGACGGCGAATCCATTGTCAAAGTTGCAGGTGCAAGGGGATACTTACAAACAAGTACAAATTGGAAGTACTGCGGGTGCGTTTGTTAGCTCAAGTTATTTTCCAGATATGACTACCTTGGGTGCTGTAATAAATTTAACAGATGGCACTGATGATAGTTTCAGGCAATCAATATTTTCTTATAACGCTTCAGGTAGAAGAAATTTGGGTATTATGTCTCGCTATGATATTGTTTTTGGAACATTCGCCAGCGCCGATACTGATGCAAGAAAAATGGTAATTTTAAATGACGGCAGCGTCGGCATCGGGACGACAGCGCCGGCTGGACCCTTACATGTAAAAGTAACACCAACATCTTCTGCTACTGGTGGAACAATAACATATATCGGGGGTTACACTATTCATACCTTTACATATCCTGGTGGAACCTTCACTCCAAATGTTTCTAGAAATGTAGAAGTTCTTGTTGTAGCAGGTGGGGGTGGTGGAGGTTCATCAGGTAATGGTGGTGCGGGTGGAGGAGGAGCAGGAGGTTATCAATATAATGCTTCTTTAGCAGTTACTGCGCAAGCTTACACAGTTACTGTTGGTAATGGTGGTGCAGGTGGAGTTGGAGCGTATGTAAAAGGTTCTTCTGGTAATAATTCCGTATTTTCAACTATTACTGCTAATGGCGGTGGTGGTGGAGGGGCTGGGTGGATTGCAGGACAGGATAATAATCTACCTAACGGAGTTAATGGAGGAAGCGGAGGTGGCGCCGGTTATTTCAATTATGGTCCAGCAACTGTAGGAACAGGTAGCCAAGGGTATAATGGTGGTCAGAATGGTTATGCTGGAGGCGGTGCAGGTGGCGGTGGAGGAGGAGGGTCAGCAAGTGTTGGTTCGGCTCCAACAAATAATCCTTTGCATAATGGAGGCGTAGGAGGAAATGGGACAGCGAACTCTATTTCAGGTGCTTCAATAACCTATGCAGCAGGTGGTCATGGTGGTGGAGGTTCTGCGGCAGGTGCAGCAAATAGTGGAAATGGTGGTGATGGTCGGTATGCAACATCACCAGGCTATGCTGGTGGTTCAGGCATCGTCATCGTCAGATATCTTACGCCTACTGCAGTTGACGCCCTTGTTGTAAATTCCTCCGGCAACGTCGGCATCGGGACAATTAACCCGGGTTATATATTAGACGTGGCCGGATTGATAAACGCTCCCCAAGGATTGCAGACAACGGACAGCTACAACAAGTTATTACTCCATATGGAGGGTTCGGGAACTTCCTTCAGTGATTCGGCAACAGGCAAAGCCGTTACCGCTGTTGGCTCTGCCACCCAAACCACCGCTCAGTATAAGTTTGGTTCAAAAAGCGCCGTGTTCAACGGAAGCACGGATTATCTTACTGTTCCAGATAGTGCTGATTGGGATTTTGGTACTGGAGATTTTACTATTGATAGTTGGGTAAAATTTAATAGTGTATCTGGTTGGGCTGGCTTTGTAGGTCAAGGCGTTTCTGACCCATATTTCTATTTTGGAGGATATGGTGGTGAGCAAATATCTTTTTATTCAATAAACTCAGGTGTAGTTGCTAGTGTAGGAGGTGCGGTAACCTATACAACTAATGTTTGGTATCATTTTGCAGTTGTAAGGAATGGCGACAATTTAAGAATATTCAAAGATGGAATACAGGTAGGATCAACAACTACAGGATTAGGAACACTCCCTAATTCTGCATCCGTTTTAGTTATGGGTTCGACTGGTGGAGCAATGTATCTTAATGGCTGGATAGACGAAGTCCGTATCTCCAAGGGCATCGCCCGCTGGACTTCTAATTTCACTCCTCCAACCGCGCCTTACGGCGTGATAACTGCCAGTGATTTGAGTGTTAGCGGCAACGTCGGCATCGGGACGGCGAGTCCGGGGGCGAAGTTAGATGTAAACGGTGCTGCGATTGCAACTAGTTTTAATAGCAAAACATTGAGTGGCACGGGGTTGACGTGTACTGCAGTCACTACTGACTCGGCAATAGGTACCTATACTTCTGCTACATGTCCAGCTGGATATAGCCTAACAGGATGTGCTCCAGGAGGAGAAGGCCAAACTGCCATGCCCGTCGCAGATGGTTGTAATTGCTATACTTATAGCGGTGGCGGGTACGGTAATAAGTGTATAGCTATTTGTTGTAAAGTTAATTAAAAATTCTGGCAACGTCGGCATCGGGACGACGGTGCCGGGATACATTTTAGATACTGTCGGAAGAATAAGGACTCGTGGTACGGGCGGGAATGGCGGTGGTATATGGTTTACAGAATCAGGAACTCCAACAACTGATACAGTTTTTATAGGCCGTGGAGGTGACGCAGAAGATTGGACAGGATTTTATTCAGGTGGATGGAGAATGGCAGTATTAGATAACGGCAACGTCGGCATCGGGACGGCGGGGCCGAGTTATCTTTTAGAAGTAAATGGAACACTGCGAGCAAATGATTATTACTCGGGAGACGGAACGCAAGGTTTAACCAATAGCGCTTCATATTGGCTTTGCGCAGATGCCACTTGTACTACCAAATGCCAAGCAACTATTAAAGATGGTCTTATCACGGGGTGCCCATAAAATTTTTCTATTGAGATTGAATCTCAATAGTTGACTTAAGTATAAAAATTTTTACATTATCGAGGTCGAACCTCGATAATGTTTAGAAGCGATTCAAAATTGTCCCGATTTCATCGAGGTCCGATGACTCGCGACTCCTGTCGGAGACTCTCGACAAAGTCGGAGCAAATCCATCGTAATCTACGAAGCTGATATACTTAAGTATATCAGTGTAGGAGTAGAGATTCTTACGAGGTTAAACCTCGTAAGAATGGATTATTCCTCCTTATTCCAAAGTTAAGTTTTTATATCCTCTAAATCCATCTCTTTCAGCCAACTTAGATCATCTTTTTTAGATTGTTCCGGCCCCTCAAAAAATTCTAGAAGAAAATCTCTTTAATGCTGATATACTTAAGTATATCAGCATATGACTCTCTTTTTGATTGGAGTATTTGATTAAGGCGTTGGATTAACTTATCGGTGTTGGAACAAATCCGATATTTTTATTTATTTTTATTTTATATTTTTTTCAACAGTGTTATACTTAAGTATATCGCTTAACACATCATTTGATTGGGTTTTATTCTTAAATTAAGCCACGGTGATATACTTAAGTATATCGTTTCAATATGTCCACGACCTGTAAAAAATATTTTGATAAAAAATTCAAGGAAGATATTTGGACGCGGTTTTTGCGAGAGATTAAAAATATAAAAAATTATGAAGAATTTGACGCTTTTTCGGATAAATATTTTACTCCCCAAGAAAAGATTGTCTTTGAAAAAAGATTGGGTATTTTTTATTTTTTGGAGAAAGGATTAAGTTATAGAGAAATCAGTAGAGAGTTGGCCATAACTTTGAAAACCATAAGTTTTGTCAAAAGTGGGTTTAAGAAGCCAAGAAAAAGAATCATAAAAAAGAATTTTAAATCAAGAGAATTATTGGATATTGAGGCAAGGAAGGGGAAAAAATACAAACCATTGCTTCCAAGCTATAAAGGCGCCCAAAGCATTATTTAGTTTTCATGATATACTTAAGTATATCGCTCTAGAAATATAGACCAAACCCATTGCTGTGGCTCTACCTAGGAGAATTAAACTATCAAAAATTCCTACTTTAGCTTCTCAAAATAAAAACTCAAAACCTTGGGAATGTTTATAGCGCCTTCTTTGGTTTGATAATTTTCAATAATGGAGAGGATGGGCCGCTGGGAAAAAACCGTGCCGTTTACCATATGAACAAAATTCGTCTTTCCGGCTTTGTTTTTATAACGGGTATTTAATCTTCGCGCCTGATAATCGGTGCAGTTGGAAGTGGAATGGGTTTCGCGGTAAATATTCTCGCTCGGGAACCACGCTTCAATGTCAAATTTTGAAGCGGCCGGCGCGCCCAAATCGCCGGTGCAAATATTCATTACCCGATAAGGAATTTCCAGTTCCTGCATCAAGGCCTCCTCAATCGCCAAAAATAATTTATGTTCTTCTTTGGAAGTTTCCGGAGTAGTGAAACTGAACATTTCCAGTTTATTAAACTGATGAACTCGCAAAATGCCTTTAGTATCTTTACCGTAAGAACCGGCTTCACGGCGAAAACAGGTAGAAAATCCGACATAACGTTTAGGCAACTCGTTTTCTTTAAAAGTTTCGTCCTGGTGCATCGTTCCAAGCGACTGTTCCGAAGTGCCCACTAGATAAAGATCGTCTTTTTCCAAATGATAAATTTCATCGGCGGCCTGGTCCAGATAGCCCATCCCCCACATTGATTTCCGGTTGATTAAAACCGGCGGTATAACCGGAATAAAGGCCTTTTTGGAAATATTAAGATTATTTTTCTTGATTATTTCGGAAATAAAATCTTCGTCAAGAAGGCGTTTTATCGCGAAATTGATTAAAGCGAACTCCAAAAGAGCGGCCGTGCCCAGAAGATAGCCAAAACGGCTACCTGAAACCTTGGCGGCTCGCTTCACGTCAATAATGCCGAGTTTCTCGGCCAAAGAAAGATAATCCTTGGGAACAAAATCTCCACCTGCGGCGGATCCGCCTTTGGCGGAAAATTCAGGTTTTTTACCGACTTCCTTTATAACTTGATTTTCGGTTTCGTTTTTTCCCAACAGCGCATCGGCATCAGGTAAATTGGGTATTAAATTAAGCTTGGCTTGACGGCGTTCCTCTAAATCTTTTTTGTCATCCTCCAGTTTGATTAATTGTTTTTTTAAAATTTCCGCTTTGCTGAGCAAATCATCGGTCTGATGTTTGGCCAATTCCGTGTTATTCAAATTATGCTCCGAGCGCAATTCGTCAATGGCCGCGACTTTAGTCCGCCAGTCCTCGTCCAGCCGCAAAAAAGAATCCACCAATTTAGGGTCAGCTCTTTTTTTGGCGATTCCTTCTTTAACCAACTCCGGATTGTCTCTGATAAATTTTACGTCTAGCATATAATTAAATAAATTATTATTTGCCTTTAAGCATCGGGAAACTGATTATTTCTCTGATGCCGTGACTTTCCGTTAAAATAGCCACTAATCTGTCAATTCCTATGCCCAAGCCGGCGGCCGGCGGCATTCCGTATTCCAAGGCCTCAAGAAAATCCTGATCAACCCGTGACAATTCCTGGTCGCCGGCCAGATATCTTTTTTCCTGTTCTTCCAAGCGGCGACGCTGTTCTTCGGGGTTATTCAACTCAGAATAGCCGTTAACCAATTCCCAACCATTAACCACCAACTGGAATCTTTCAACCAAATGAGAATCTTTTAAAGAAGATTTGGCCAAGGGGGAAATAGCCGCGGGATAATCAATAATAAAAGTGGGATTGATTAGTTTGGGGCAAATTTCTTTTTTGAAAATTTCGGCGGCCTCTTCGGGATTTAGATTTGAAAGATTACTCCGTTGCGAAGATTTGATGAACCCAGCACCACTTTTATGTATAAAGTGGTGCGGGGTGAATTTTTTCAGAACTTCATCAAAAGTGAAGGTCTGCCACGGATGATTAAAAACCGTTGATTTTAATTTCAAACTCTTGACCAGTTTCAACAAAATTTTCTTGGTGAATTTCATTAAAGAGCTGTAATCCTGATAAGCCCAATAAAGTTCCAACATGGTAAATTCGGGATAATGTTCGCGGTCTATTCCTTCATTGCGGAAATTCTTGCCGATTTCAAAAATTTTTTCAAAACCTCCGACCAATAATCTTTTGAGATACAATTCCGGGGCGATTCTTAAGTAAACGTCTTCGCGCAAGGCCTCCCAACGCGTTTTAAAGGGCTTGGCTTTGGCGCCGCCAGGCATTGGCTGAAGCATCGGCGTTTCCACCTCCAAAAATCCATCAGCCCAAAGCAATTTCCGGAGTTCGCCGGTTATCTCCGAGCGTTTTTGCAGACGGGTTTTAACTTCGGGATTCAAAAGTAAATCAAGATAGCGGCGGCGAAAACGCTCTTCGGCGTCTTTAAGACCGAACCATTCGGTCGGCAAAGGCCTTAAACTTTTACTGATAATCCGGCCGGAATTCACGGCCAAACTTTTCTCCCCTCTTTTGGTTTTGAAAAGTTTGCCTGAAACTTCAACAAAATCACCAATGTCCAAAGTTTCTTTAAAAGAAACAAATTGTTTGGTTTGCTTTTCGTTAAATACCAATTGGAATCGGCCGGTTTCATCTTCCAAGTTGGCAAAAATTATTCCGCCCTGATCGCGCCAAGCCCGCAACCGCCCGACCAAAAATAAAATCTTTTTGCTTTTCTCCCAACGATTAAAATTTTCCAAAACTTCAGCTGTTAAAGCCGTCCGCTTTGCCGAAGAAGGATAAGGATTAACTCCTTGTTTGAGAATTTTTTCTAATTTTCTGCGTCTTTCTTTGATAATATCTTCTAACATGAATTCAATATTTGAATTTTTATCCTATTTTTATGATTTTATATTCAGCCAGTCCAACCGGGGTCTGCGCTTTTACTATATCATCTGATTTTTTCCCTAAAAATGCTTTGCCTAAAGGCGATTCGTTGGAAATCAGGCCTTTGCCTGGCTTGCTGTCTTCGGGGCCAACGATGGTGTAAGTAAAAAACTGGTTACCCTTTTGGACTTTAATAGTGGAACCGATCTTGACTGTATCGCTTTGGCTGGGTTTGTGAATTAAAGCCGCTTCGCGAATCATTTCTTCCAGCTGGCCGATCCGATGCTCTAATAGCACCTGGTCTTCGCGGGCGCTGGTAAATTCCGAATTCTCCGAAAGATCTCCCATTTCTTTGGCTTGTTTAAGCCGCTCGGATATTTCTTTCCGGGCGTTGGTTTTCAAATCAACCAATTCATTTTTCAGCTCCACTAGCCGTTCTCTAGTTAAATAAACTCTTGTCATAATAAAAATTATTTAATAATTCGGTTTTCATAATACCACCTAAAAACATCCTTGGCTATAGGAACAACGTTCAAACTGCCTTCCCTGGCATTTTCCACTAAAACCATAATAGCTACCTGCGGGTCTGGCACTGGACCATAACCGACAAACAAAGCGTTGACTTTGGTATTGAAATTAATCTGGGCGGTTCCGGTTTTAGCGGCCGTCACAAAAGGCAAATCATTTAAAAGATAAGCCGTGCCGTAGGGCTTTTGAGTGGCATCAATCATTCCTTTTTCCACCTCGGAAAAATCCGCTTTTAAATAACTAAGGTCTTCAATTGTTTTTGATTCGGTTTGAGCTATCCGAGGCTGGTATATTTTACCGCCATTGGCAATAGCTGTAATGTGATTAACTAACTGCAAAGGAGTGACTAAAAGGTCGCCTTGGCCGATGCTTACGTTGTAGGTGTCGCCCAACCGCCAATCAGAAGAAGGCACTGGCAGAACTCCCGCTTTTTCGCCGACTAAATCAATATTGGTTTTAGCGCCCAAACCGAAACGCTGCCAATAATCGCGGAGTTTGGTAATTCCCAAACCGTTAATGTCTTCCAAGCCGCCGCCCAAAGCGTAAAAATAAATATTGCAAGAACGCGCTATGGCTGAATAAAGATTAACCCAGCCGTTCGCTTTCCAGTCCAAAAAAACACTCGGCTGGTCGGGATGATAAGGATTGGGAATTTCAATCCGGCCGGAGGAAAAAATTTCTTTTTTGGTGTCAATAATTTTTTCATTAAGAGCGGCGACGGCTACCAAAGGTTTAATTGTTGAGCCCGGAGCGTAAAGGCCGGCGATGGCCCGGTTGAAAAACGGCTGATTCGGCTGATTTAAAGAATCAACAATATCGTTAGCATCAAACCCCGGCACGCTGACCATAGCCAAAATCTCGCCGTTTCTCGGGTCAATAGCTATCCCCACTCCGATATCCCGGCCTAATTTTTTTAATTCTTGCTTTAAGCGATTATAAAAATAATTTTGAAGATCGGCGTCAATAAAAGTTTTCAACGGCTGACCGGGTTCCGATTGTTTGGTCAAATTTTCAGCCAAAATTTTCCCTTTGGCGTTTCTAAAACTGGTTATCATGCCGTTTTCGCCTCTTAATTGATTATCATAATAGGCCTCCAAACCGCTTTTACCCACCAAGTCATCGCTCACTAAATCAGGGTCAATAGTAAGGTCGTTTTTGGTGACCAAACCGACATAGCCCAATAAATGACTGAAAGCCTCAGAACCCTGGTAATCCCTTTGCCAATCGTTTTCAATTTGTAATCCGGCTAAATTAGCGCCTTGTAAGGCAACAGCCTTGCTTTGGGGCAAATCACTAGCCAATAAAATCCGATTGGCGAATTCCAGGTCGGATTCCTTAAAAATTTTATCCAAAGCTCCAGTCGCCAAATTTAAAATCTCGGCGATTTTGTTTAAAGCCGTTTTTTTCTCTGTCCCGTCTTTTGGCAATTGCGAAGGCACTAAAACCGCGTTAAAAATCGGTTTGTTCTTAACCAAGGGTTTGCCGTAGCGGTCAAAAATTATCCCCCGTTCGGATTTCTGAACGTCAATCTCGCTGATGTTGGCCAAAGCGCGCCGCTGATAAAAATCCGCTTTAAAAACATTTAAAGAAAAAAGGCGGCTGGCGGCTGTTAAAACCGCCAAAAGAATAACCAAGAAACAAATTCTAAAAACGACCGGCTTGACCGGTACCTCCAATAAATCATTCACCGCCGCCCTGTCGGTTAAAATATCTTCAAGATTTAATTCGGTTTTCTTTTTCATAAAAAAAGTTTGTAATTAAAAAAATCGCTGAAATTCCCAGGGTCATATTATAAAACAGCTCCGCGATAATGGCTATCGGATTAGAAATCAGATAATGGAAATTTATTATCAAATAAAATCCTAAAGTTCCCGAAAAAATCAGAATCAAGGAATCAAAAAACACATTTCCGGTCAGGAATTTTTTGAGCAGAAAAGCCGCTAAGCCCAAACCCGCCGCAATAAAAATTCCTTTCGGCCAGAAAGGCAAAAAAACAAACGACAGTAAAATAACTGTAAAAATAAAAAATAAAAATCCTAAAAATTTCCTTTCCAAAATTACGCCCAAGATAATAATCAGAAGAATCAAATTGGGATTAATCCCTCTGACGGCGAGAAAATGACTGGCTTGGAAGACGAAAGCCAAGATAATAAAAAAAGCCCAAGATAATATTTTAAGGACGCTAAGCGTGTTAGTTGATTCCTTCATAACCGGATATGATTAAAACCTTTCCCAGTTTATTCGGGTCGTAATCGGTTATTAATTTCGCCTGTTGTAAAGAAGCGGCGGGTCGAGGGGTTATTTCCGATACCTTGCCCACGAAAAGACCCAAAGGCAAATCAGGAGAAGCGCTGGTGACTGCATCGCCGAGATTTATTTTGGAATCGGCCGGAATGAGCTGCAGAATCGGCTGGCGGCCGCCGACTAAAACCGCTTCAACTCTCATCTCTCCAATCTTAACCTCGCTTTTCCAATCGGGCGAAAAAATTGTCCGAACCTCACTGACATCAGCTTTCACATTTATAATTTTCCCCAAAAAATAATTTTCCACCGTTAAAACCGGCCAACCGACCTTGACTCCATCTTTAGAGCCAACATCAACAATCAACGTCTGATTGTCGTCAAAAGGGTAGCGCAAATAAACCTGGGCCGTAAGATACGGCTGGGATTTTAGATTTAATTTATTTTTTAAATCATTAACTTCCTGCCGCAAGCCCTGATTTTCCAACCGCAAATCGGTCAAAATCTGACTTGAAAGATTTATTTTATCCAAGCCGAAAAAAATGTTTTTTTGATAGAAAAAAAACAAAAATAAAACTGCTAAAAGCAAAAAAAATATAATATATTTTTTGGTCATTATGAGAGCAACAAGTCCTGATACTTTTCAAAATTTTCCGCGATCAAGCCAGTGCCACGAACCAAACAATTCAGAGGATCGTCCACTATTTGGACATTAACCGCGATTTCCTTCCGGAAAAATTCATCAATTCCTCTTAATAGACTGCCGCCGCCGCAAAGATAAATGCCGTTTTTATAAATATCCCCCACCAATTCCGCCGGCGCCGATTCGATCACTTTTTTGACTGTTTCCGCTATTGTCCGCAAAGAACGATTAAGGGCGGCTCTGATCTGGGTGTCCTTCACCACGATTTCTTTAGGCAAGCCGCTTGAAATATCCCGACCTCGCGCCACCACTTCCAGTTTTTCCGACTGGGGCATAGCCGAACCTACGCCAAGTTTTATTTCTTCGGCGGTGGGTTCTCCGATAATCAACTTAAATTCATCACGAACGAATTTTATGATTTCCTCGTTAAACTGATCGCCGGCCACTTTCAGACGCTCGGAAACCACCAAGCCATTCATTGAAAGAATAGCCACGCCGGTCACGCCCGCGCCGATATCCACTATCAAACGGGCGGTGGGTTCGTTGATTTCCAAACGGGAACCCAACGCCGCCGCCACCGGCTGGGGCACTAAAAAGACGCTGCTGGCTCCGGCATTTTTGAAAATATCCTCCACGGATTTTTGCTCCACTTCCGTCAAATTAGTGGGGATACTGGCGATAATCCGGGTGGCTAAAGACCAAGGCATGTTTTTCAAAAACTGGCGGATCATTTCCTGGGTAATGTCAAAATCGGAAATGACGCTGTTAACCAACGGTTTGACGGCGCTGATATGGACGGGCGTCCGGCTGAACATTTTCCGAGCCGACTCGCCGACGGCAATCACCCGATTGGTCCGATTATTGAAAGCGACAATTGACGGCTCGTTTAAAACGATACCTTTATTGGCCAGGTAAACTCTGGTGTTTGCCGTGCCCAAATCAATGCCAATATTTTTTTGAAAAATTCTTAACATTATTTATCTTTATTTATTTTCTTAATAATTTGCTCTAAAGTCAAAATTTCAACTTCCTTTTTATCTCTCATTTTAATTTCCACTTTGTCATTGGCCAAAGTTTTTTCGCTGACTACCAAACGCCATGGAATGCCGATAAGGTCGGCATCGGTGAATTTTTCGCCGGCCGAAACTCCCTCGCGGTCATCATATAATACTTCAAACCCGGCTTTTTCCAAACCCTGATAAATTTTTTCCGCGAACGCCCGGAGAGGTTTTTTGGCCTCGCCGATTTCCAAAAGATGAACGTCAAACGGAGCGATTTCTTCGGGCCAGATAATGCCTTTCTCGTCATTATGGGCTTCAACAATAGTTCCCATCAAGCGCGACAAACCAATACCATAACAGCCCATAATTACTGTTTTATTCTCCCCTTTTTCGTCTTTAACGGACAAAATAAACGGAGCGCTGTATTTTGTTCCCAGTTTAAATATATTGCCGACTTCTATCGCTTTTTCCTGGCGAAAATCTTTTCCTCCGCAACCCTGGCATTTTTCATTTTCGGTTTTTATTTCTTTATTTACGGCTAAATCGCATTTATCGCAAATATAAATTTCGTCTTCGCCGGCCGGGCTGATTGTCTGAAATTCGTGGGAATATTTGGAAAAACTGCCGCCGGAAGCAACGGTTATAAAAGTTTTGTCGCCGATTCCAACCCGTTTAAAAATTTTTTTATAGGCCTCGGCCGCCTTTTGATAATAATCGTCAAGATCTTCCTGGGATAAATGAAAAGAATAAAGGTCTTTCATAAGAAATTCCCGGCCGCGAATCAAGCCGGATTTAGCGCGCAATTCCATTCTAAATTTATTTTGAAACTGATAAAGATAAATCGGCAGGTCTTTATAGGAATTAATGAATTTTTTAACGAGCGGCGAAATTATTTCTTCATGAGTGGGCCCCAGCGCGAATTCCCGTTCGCTTTTATCTTTAACCTTGTACAAATCATCCATTGTTTCCCAGCGTCCGGTCGTCATCCAGTTTTCTTTGGGTTGCAAAGACGGCATAAAAAGTTCCTGGCCGCCGATGGCGTTTATTTCCTCGCGAATGATGTTTTCAATTTTTTTCATTACCCGCCAGCCCAAAGGCAAAAAAGTGTAAACACCGGCCATTAATTTATCAACAAAATTCGCCCGGATTAAAAGCCGAGCGTTCAAGCTAGTTTCATCTTTGGGATATTCTTTTTGGGTTTTAAAAAATAATTTTGATTGATACATATAAATTTTATTATATAAGATTTCCTACTTTTTGTATTCTACCAAAAAATCGCCTGCTTGGCGATTTTAGAATACCTTAGAATGACAAAAAAATTAGAACAACCCCTTTATATCCTTGAACATTATAAAAACCATCAAAAGCAAAAGAAAGCCAAAACCAAAAGTATTAATTGAATTTCTTATCCGAGCCGGAATCGGCGAACCTTTGAATTTTTCAATCAAGACAAAAAGCAAATGGCCGCCGTCCAAGCCCGGAAAAGGAAGAATATTGAATACTGCAAAGCCCAAAGACAGAAAAGCCATAATCTGCAAAAGATAACCAAACCCGATTTTGCCCATTTGGGCCGCCAAAGCCACGGCACCCACCGGACCAATTAAAGCGTCAAGAAGTTCCGGTTTTGTGAAAATCTTGCTAACTAGCCAATATAAACTATAGAAACTCAACCCGATGACCTGGCCGGTGTATTTGGCCGCTTCCCATAAACTTTTAACAAAAGGCAGCGCCGGCGTACCGGCGTCAACAAGAGTCACGCCTATTGACCCTTCGCCGGCCGGCGGATTTTTACGGCTACCCACTAAAATATCCATATTTTTTCCTTCGCGATTTATTTTTAAGGTAAAAATTTCTCCCTTATAGGGACTGACAAAATCAATAAACTGCTGGCTGGAAAAAGGAGCGTTTAAGGTTTCATTTTGATAAATTATAGAGAGAACTTCATCGTTTTGTTGAATCCCGGCTGAAGCCGCTGGCGAATCGGAAGCGATGTCAGCAATCAACACTAAGGGTTTACTGCCAATCATGAAAACAAAAACAAAAAACACCCAGCCCAAAATAATATTGACCAAGATACCACCGATTAAAATCAGCACGCGGCGACCGGCGGGCTGGCTCTCAAAACTTTCTCCATTAATTTTATTAAAACCGCCAAAGGGCAGCCAATTTAAACTATATTCGGTTTCGCCGATTTTTTTAGCAAAAATTCTCGGCGGAAAACCAAACCCGAATTCCTCCACCGGCACTTTACAGATTTTAGCCAGTAAAAAATGCCCCAGCTCGTGGGAAAATAAAATTATTGAAAGAAAAAATATAGATAAGATGATAGTCATGGTTATTTATTAATTTATTGCCTAAATTTCAATTGGCTAATTACTCAATTACAGCAATTACTGTAATTACCGTAATTAAACCTCCTCCAGTTCTTTAATTTTTTTATCCAAAATATTTTCTATTTCCTGATTGACCGAGTCAACGTTTTTCTGAATTTCTTCTTTGAGTTTGAATTTCTGGTCTTCATTTAATTCTTTAGCGTCAAATGAACGCCCAATTTCTTTATTGACTTCATCGCGATTATTTCTCAACTGAATTTTGAAAGTTTCTCCGATTTTTTTAACGGCTTTTACCAATTCCTGGCGCCGTTCTTCATTCAAAGGCGGCAAATTGATTCTGATGAGCTTGTCTGTGTAATTAGCCGATAAACCCGAATTTTCAACGGCCTTAACAACGCCGGGAATGGCGTTTTTATCCCAGACATTAATGTCAATTTCCCGCGGCGGAATGATACTGATAGAGCCCAATTGCTTAATTAAAAGAGATTGGCCGAAATAATCAACTTTCAAATTTTCCACCAAGGCCGGGCTGGGCCGGTTGCCCCGGACAACGATTATTTCTTTTTTGAAATTTTCAATTAATAAAACTGTTCCTTTTTTAAATTTTTCCAGAATTCCTATCATTACATTTATTATAAACTATTTCCGTCTCCGGTGCCTACTATAATCCGGCCATTACTTCCCAGGTTAAGAGAAGAAATCTGACGGTTGGGCACGTCTAAAATCAGCTGCCAGTTCTTGCCGGAATTGACGCTCTTATAAAGCTTGTCAGCCGCGGCTAAATAAATATTACCTTGACTGTCCGGCAAAATGGTTTTGATGGGATTTTTGGCGACAACGGTCGTTAAATTAGCTCCAAGCAAAGAAGCGGTATAAGCCGACTGGCTTGGTTGTTGTTCGCGCAAAAGGGCGAAATCGTTTCCCGAAACACTGCCTTTCCAAATTTCTTTAGCTCTGGTGGCCGCATAAATTGTAGTGGAGCCATTTACAACCACATCGGTAATCGGCGACCCTAAAGCGGCCAATAATCTGAATCCTGAATCATTTAAGGAATAGCTGATTACTCTGCCATCGGAAAGCCCGAAATAAAGATTGTCGCCGGAAGAAGTTAATTTATAAGCCACCGCTTCTTTGGTGTCAAAAATTTTTTTCAGAGTGAAGAAACGGTCGTCGGTTTGATAAATTCCCCCTTGGCCGTTTTTGAAAAGAGAAATAAAAAACCGGTCTGGTTTGGCAACGGCTTGCTGTATCTGATAGACCGCGGCTTTGGTTAATTGACCCTCCAAATCAGAATAGGAATACCAATGATTGCCCTCGTCGCGACTCATAAAAAGCCCCTGGTCGGTGGCGGCATAAGCGAAAGAAAAATTTTGCCCGTCGGTTTCAAAATCATAAACCGTCGGAGTAAAATTTCCAGCCCAATAAGTTTGATTAAAATTTTTCCCGTTATCATTGGAAACAAAAACTATCGGCGAAAGCTTGGTTTGAATAAGAGAATCAAAACCGAAAAAAGCCGTGAATTGTGGCAATGTGTATAAGACAATTCCAAGAGTCGCTACGCAAATTATTACAGGGAATGCTTTATTCATGATTTATTATCTGTTGAATAGCTTTATATTGCAATTTTGGATTCAAATTATATCTCTTCACCAATTCTTCTCTTTCTAAAAGCCAGTTTAATTTTGATGAATTTTTCAAAATATTTTTGCGCAAGGACAAAATTAATTTTTCAAGATATTTTGAAAGGGATTCCGGTTCGGAATCAGTTTTTGAAGATGGTGTTTGAAGCGATTGAATTGCTCTCCCAATTCTGCCGAAAGATTGCCCGGCTGTCAAAGCCGCCCGGCTTGCATCAATCTTTAATTTTTCTTTCAAATATTTTTCAATTGATTTTTGTTTAAGCCGCGGAAAATAAACTTTGACGAACCTTGAGGCCAGGGTCGGAGGAAAAGCCGAGGTCTCGGCGGCGATAAAAATAATCAAAGAAGATTGAGGCGGCTCTTCAATAATTTTCAATAAAGCGTTCTGGGCTTCGGGAGTTAAAGATTCAGCCGAATCAAAAACCGCGCTCCGGTAGGCAGAAACAACCGGCCGCTGATAAAGAAATTTTTTTAATTCCCGGACAGCGTCAATGCCGATGGAACCGGATTCGTCAGGCGTAAAAAATTTAGCGTCAATCAGCGGGCGGGCGCCAGTCGGCGAAACAAATTCGCCATTTTCCAAAAAATTTACCAAAGCGCCGGCGAAAGTGAACTTGCCGATTTGCGGTTCGCCAAAAAATAAATAGGACTGCCGTAAATTATTCTCTTTGATTAATCTTTTAAATAATTCAATTTTGTCTTCCAGGCCGTACAGCATTAAAGTTTAGAAAGCAGTGTTCTTTTATAAATATCCAGATGCTCTAAAATTACTGACGTTCCCTTAGCCACGCAATAAAAAGGATCTTCGGCAATATACGTGGCTACTCCCAGGTTTCTTCGGAAAAATTCATCAATATTCCGGAGCTGAGCCGTTCCGCCGGAAACAATAATCCCTTTTTCCATAATATCAGCCACCAATTCCGGGGGTGTCTCATTGAAAACTGCCTGCACTGAATCAACAATATCATCAAGATGGGGGTTGATAGCTTCAACGATTTCGTTGGAATTAATAGTTAAATCTTTGGGCAAACCGGTAATCAGATCGCGGCCCCGGATTTGCATAGTCAATTTAACGGGGTTGGTCAGGGCGGATCCGATTTCAATTTTAATGGTTTCCGCGGTGGATTCTCCGATGGCTAAAGCATATTTCTTTTTAATGTAATCCATAATGGCCTGGTCAAAATGATTGCCCGCCACCCGGCGGCTGGCCCAAGTCACGATGCCGCCCAAAGAGATAACCGCCGTTTCGGTTGTGCCGCCGCCCAGATTGATAATCATATTTCCTGAAGAAGAATTTATCGGAATATTGGCCCCTAACGCGGCTAAAAGAGGTTCTTTAACCAAATAAACTTCCTTGGCGCCGGCTTCGCGCGCGGCGTTCATCACCGCCCGTTTTTCGGTTGAAGTAATGCCGGCGGCAACCGAGATGACCACTTCAGGTTTGAAAATATTAAAACGGCCGATGGCTTTGGAAATAAAATATTCCAGCATCGTTTTGGTGATGTAATATTCGGCAATCACGCCGTCTTTCAACGGCCGATAAGTGACGATATCGCCAGGCGTCCGGCCTACCATTTCTTTCGCTTCCAAGCCGACCGCCAGCACGGCGTTGGACGGCTTACTTAAAGCCACCACCGTGGGCTCGTTAATCACCAATCCCTTGCCCGGAACAAAAACCAAAGTATTGGTTGTTCCTAAATCAATGCCGAGTTTGCGAGTAATCATTTAAAGTCAGCATAAAATAAATAAACCAAGAGGTCAAATAGTGAGAGGCTAAGACTTTCGCAATTGCCTTGAAGAATATCCCGCAGGCGTCCAAAGATTGGTCTCCGCCAAAGCGGAGTTTGGACGCCGAGGGCAAAGAAAATTTTGCCGCTGGAGCAAAATTATTCTGGTTCTGAAAGGCAATTGCGAAAATCCTTCTTATTCTCTGAGGGGCGCATGAATGAGGGAAAGATTTGGCTGGAAAAAAATTAAGCAGTTTTTCTCACGATATCCGCTCCCAGTTTTTGGAGCCGCTCTTCAATTTTTTCATAACCCCTATCAATGTGGAACGCCTCGTTTAAAACTGATTCCCCTTCCGCCACCAAAGCGGCGATAATCATAGTCATTCCAGAGCGCACATCCAGGGCTTTTATTTCGTTACCGCGCAAAGGAGTCGGCCCGATTATCAGAGCCCGATGCGGATCTAAAAGAACCGCGTTCGCCCCCATTTTTATCAATTCATTAACATAACCCAAACGGCTTTCATACATCCATTCGTGAATCAAACTGACACCCGAGGCCTGGGTGGCTAAAACCGCCAATGGCGGAATCTGGTCGGTCATTAATTTCGGATAAAGACCGGATTGAATTTTTGAAGATTGATAAAGCCCGATTGGTTTTTTTATATGAAGCCAATCTTGGCCCAATTCAAAATTGACCGCCATCGCTTTCAGTTTCTGCAAACCGGAATCTAAAAATTCCGGTTCTATTTTTTTTATCAAAACATCACTGCGGGTGGCGGCGGCTAAAACCGCCAACCCCATCGCTTCGTCTGAATCCGGAATAATGGCGTGCTCGGCACCGTGAAGTTTTTTTACGCCCCGGATGCGAATCGTATTAGTGCCCGCGCCTTCAATTTTAGCGCCCATTTTATTCAAAAAATTCGCCAAATCCTGAACGTGAGGCTCGGTGGCGGCTAATTTGATAATGGTTTCTCCCTCGGCCAAAACGCCGGCTAAAAGGGCGTTTTCGGTAGCAGTGACGCTGATTTCGGAAAGCGTAATTTTTGCCCCGATTAATTTAGGCACTTCAATTTTCAAAAAATGCTCCTGGGTCTCGCTAATCTCAGCCCCCAAAGCCCTGAAGGCTTCCAAATGAACATCAAGCGGCCGGCTACCGATGATATCGCCGCCGGGATAAGGCATTACCACTTTTCCAAAGCGGCCCAATAAAGCGCCGGCCAGTAAAATTGAACCGCGGAATTTTCTGACAATTTCCGCGGACGGCATAAAAGAATTTAAGCCCGAGGAATCAATCAAAACTTTTTTGCCCTGGCGATTTATTTTTACTCCCAAGCCCTGAAGAATAATCAAAGCGTTTTCCCCGTCTTGGATTAAAGGGATATTTTCTATCCGGCAGGGTTCGGTTGTTAAAAGAGTGGCGGCTAAAATCGGCAAAAAAGCGTTTTTAGAACCGCTGACTTCTATTTCTCCGGCCAAAGAGCGGCCGCCTTTAATAATGAAGTGTTCCATTTTTATAGTATAATAATAAGAACTTATGACTAAAAAAACAAGGAAATTGATTCTTTATTGCCTGGTTCTGGGGTTTTTTCTGGCCGCCGGCGGGTTTCTTTTTTATTCTTTCGGCTGGTCGCTCAATCCGACTGCCAACGATTTTTTTACTTTTAAAAAAACCGGCGCCGTTTTTTTAAAAATCTGGCCGGCTGACGCCCAGATAAAAATCAACGGCAAATCCTACAGCCCGAAACGCGATATGTTCGGCAACGGCGGCAGTGAATTAATCAAAGGACTTTTACCGGGCAATTATCAGATTGAAATTTTGAAAGAAAATTTCGGCTCCTGGAAAAAAAGCTTAACGGTTGAAGCCGGACTTATTTCCGGCGCCAGCAAAATTTTTCTTTTTCCAAAAAAAATTCCCACTGAAACAGTCAGCCGGCCAGAAGCGGAAAAATTCTGGCTTACCGAAAATAAAAAAGAGGAAATTAAAAAAATATTCAATTCTTTGAAACAAAAACAGCTGAAAATGCCCGGCGAAGTTCCGGTAACTCAAATAATTTCCTATCCTTTTAATACTTCAAAATCCATCATTACTACTCAAAAAGCCGTCTATATTTTAGACCGCCAAAATTTTTCTTTGGAAATTTTAACTCTTAATCCCGTGAAAGCTCTGGTCATCAGTAATTCCGAAATCGCCTTTTTTGACTGGCAAGATAATCTCCAAATTTATAATCTGGATTCCCGTAAAATCACCGAAAAAATCCCCTTCAAACTCCTGAATGAAACGGAAAAAATCGCTTTCTCAAAATCAAACATCCGGATCGCCCTTCTGGACAATAAAGGAAATTTGTTTGTTTACAACCGAACACAAAAAGAATTAAAACAGATTATTGATGCTGATAAAGAAGAGGGAATTAAGGATTTTAAATTTTCGCCCGACAGCAAAAAAATAGCCGCGCTCACCAGGGATGGAGAAATAGAAATTATTTTTTTGGAAGATTATCATCAGGATTTCAAAATAACCGCAGGCGAAAAATTCAAACTCAATCTTTCAATAAACAGCAAGCCGCTTGATTTTGATTGGCTGCCTAAAATTCTTGGCCACTTGATTATAAATTATTCCGACAAAATAATAGCCGCCGAAGTAGATAGCCGACCGCCGGCCAACTGGTGGGTTTTAGGGGAAAATATTGAAAGCTTCGCTTTTGATAAAGAAAATAATCTTTATTTTCTTAAAGACAATCAATTTCTAAAAGTCATTCTTAACCAGAATTATTGAAGAATAATTTTTGTCTTATTAATTTTATTAGGCGCTGTTTTGACGTATCTGGGCCAGAAAGAAAACTCGGCTTTCTCAATTATATCGGGCAAATTGAGGAATAAGGTTTTAAGGGCGAGATCATTTTTGCCCAAAATCTGCTGGCGAAGATTATTAATGTCAATTTTTCTCTTAAATATTATCTGGCCTTTGACGGGAAAAGACATTTCTCCTTTATTAAAATCCGAACGCGGAACCCCGTATTCAATATTAAAGTCCGCCACTTCGTAATCCCCGGCGGCTAATTTGGATAAAGATTTTATAGTTAAAATATCTTTCAAATCTTTTTCCTTAAAAGTGATTACCTTCATCTGGGCCTGGAGAACAATGCTGAAATTATTGTTATTGTTTATATCCACCTTTCCAATGGTTTCCTTTAAAATTTCAAAATCCGAAGAACCGTCAATAATTTTGAAATCTTTGGGAATTTGAGAAAAAATATTTATTTTTAAACTATACTCCAGGGTCTGTCTGATTTTAGCTTTCGCATCGCTGATGTCTTTGTCTGTCGGAACCGCAATCTCGCCGACATAACCGCCGGTCATCGGCTGGACTGAACTGGCGTAAAAGCCCTCATATTTTGGAGAACCTTTAAACCCGGGGATGGTGAATTTAACCACCGGCTCAATATTATAGTCTTTCCCGGCTTGGTCCGCGACAACATTGGTTTCAATGGAAGAAGGAATAATTTTCCCCTCCTGAATTTTGGCGCCCGGAACGGTAACAGCTTTACTCAAATGAAAAATTTTATTATCCGGCGTTAGAAAACGGGTGTTGATCACTAAATTTTGGGGGTCAGAACTATAACTGTTATAAATAGTGATTTTGCCTTGAGCTTTGTTTGAGACTTGCTCTTTACCAGAGGCCGGAAAAAACATCGGCAAAGTGCTGCTGGCGGAAAATAATTCGGCCGGCAGTTTAATCGGAGTTGAACTTGCGTTAGTTTGACTGGAAGTAAAATTTTTGCTGGCATCAATGGCTTCGTTAAAAGCCGCCGGATATTTTCTGACAGAAACCTTGATTTCCAATCGCGGCAAAACTTTCCAACCAAGATAAAACAAGCCTGCTAAAATGGCGGTTGATAAAATCAAAGCAAATGGCCATCTGGGAAGCTTGCTTTTTGTCGGGAGGTTTCCCTGGTCCGGAATTTCCTGATACTGATAAGAATCCCTGGCTACCGTAATAATCTCCTGCTCAACTTCAATTTCATTATTTACTTCTCTCTCTTTCGGTCTCGCTTCATTTTTCGGCCTTGGAGTCGGAATAATATCGGAAACTGATTGCGTATGTTTTTTGGGCTGAAAAAAATTCTTAGGCATTACTTATATTATACATTAACAATTTTAAATTCTCAATTTAAAATTTAACTTATATGCTCCACTTTGAATTAGCAAAAATAAAAATAACCAAAATAATAAAAATTAAAAAGTGATTGGCAAAAAATCGCCGGTTGAGGCGTCCGGAAAAATAAATCAGGACAAAATCGCGCATTAAAAAAACAAAAAGCGTTAAAAGGATAGCTGAATTAATGAACCCGATAGGCAAAAGGTTGATAGCCCAAAACAATTCCAGTCCCAAAAAAGAGAAAACCAGGGAAATGAATCGCGGATTATGAACAATAAAAGGCAAGCGATGACTGGCTGACCGCAAAAACCCGAAACATTCTTTAAAGAGCAGAAAAATCGCCGAAAAGAGCAAGGCGTTAATAAGTAAAAAATGTTTTGATTTGTCGGCGCCGAAAAAAAGCGAAAAAACGGCCAGAAAAAGACAGGTATTAAAAAAAAGATAGACTGCCCGGCGATTCTCAAAAATAAAATCCGTAAGCCCCAAAAGCAAATAAAACAAAAAACTGAAAATCAGACAGCCGAAAAACGCCAAATAAAAACTATCGGCAAAAAAATAAAAGGCCAATAGCGCCGTCAAAGTCAAAACCAAAAAAGAGATTCTGAACTGGCCCCTTTCCGGCAGCTGTGAGAAATAAATTCCGGCCATCAAAAAAGAAAAAAATAAAAAAGCCGAGAAGGAAAAATTAAAAAAATAGATTCCAAACAAGCCGAACCCGATAAGGGAACTCTTAAGAAGTACTGACTTCCACAGCTTGCTGGCGAAAAGAGAGTTTAATTTTTTGACCATTTTTAACATCACCTTTAATAATTTTATCGGCCAGATTATCAAGAATAATTTTTTGAATCAAGCGCTTAATCGGCCGAGCGCCGTATTCCGGATCAAAGCCATTGTCAATCAGATATTTTTTAAGAGAAGGGTCAACGGTCAGTTTAATCCGGCGTTCGGCTAATTTTTCTTTGACTTGTTCCAGCTGAATATCAACAATTTTAGCAATATCTTTCTGGCGAAGCGAATTGAAAATAATAACCTCGTCCAGGCGGTTGAGAAATTCGGGTTTGAAAGTTTGCCGCAATGATTCTTTGACTTTATCCCGGAAATTTTCTTCCTGGGATTCTAAATTAGTTTCGTTTTCTCCGCCCGAACTGAATCCCAAATAGGACATCTGGCGGAAAAATTCACTGCCAACATTGGAAGTCAAAATGATAATACAATTCTTGAAGTTGACGATTTTTCCCTTGCCGTCAGTTAAGCGGCCGTTATCCAAAATCTGAAGCAAAATATTGAAGACCTCCGGATTGGCTTTCTCAATTTCGTCAAAAAGAATCAGGCTGTAAGGCCGGTGGCGGACGGTTTCAGTCAATTGGCCTCCTTCTTCATAGCCGACATAACCCGGCGGCGAACCAATCAGCCGGCTGACCGAATGCCGTTCCATATATTCGGACATATCAATCCGAACCAGGGCCTTCTCGTCGTTAAACATAAATTCAGACAAAGTTTTAGCCAGTTCGGTTTTCCCGACACCGGTCGGCCCAAGAAACATAAAAGAACCCAGGGGCTTGAATTCATCAGACAAGCCGGCTCGAGCGCGGCGCAAAGCCCGGCTCACGGCTTCTATGGCGACCGACTGGCCGACCACTCTTTCGGAAAGCACTTCTTCAATCCTGGAAAGTTTGGTCATTTCCGATTCCAGCATCCGGTTAATGGGGATGCCTGTCCAGCGCGAAACCACCGCCGCCACGTCTTCGGCATCAATGTATTCTTTAATGAATTTTTCCTGATGTTTTTTGGAAAAATATTTTTTCTCAAAAATTTGATATTCCTGCTTAGCGGCCGGCAACTCTCCGTAACGAATCTGAGCCACTCTTTCCAAGTTGCCTTCTCTCTCGGCTAACGCCGCCGAATTTTCCAATTCGTCAATTTTGCGCCGAAGATTATGAAAATTTTCCAGATTAATTTTTTCCGCGTGCCAGCGGCCGGAAAGATCGTCATTTTCCGCTTTGAGTTTTTTCAATTCTTTGACAATAATTTTTTGGCGCGCCGGTTTGGCGGATTTCTGCTCAATTTCCAAACGGGTGATGCCGTGGCGCAAAAGGTCAATTTCCGCCGGCAAGCTGTCTGTTTCCAAATGACGGGCCGCCGCCGCTTCGTCAATCAAATCAATAGCTTTATCCGGCAAAAATCTGTCAGTGATATAACGGGCCGAAAGATTAACGGCGGAAATAATAGCTTCATCGCTGATTTCAATTCCGTGATGAATTTCATATTTTTCTTTAATCCCGCGGAGAATGGCGATGCTGTCTTCCAAGCTCGGTTCTTCAACCATCACCGGCTGGAAACGGCGTTCCAAAGCCGCGTCCCGTTCAATATATTTTTGATATTCCTTGATAGTAGTCGCGCCAATGGCGTGAAGTTCGCCCCGGGCCAAAGAGGGTTTCAAAAGATTGGAAGCGTCAACCGCGCCTTCGGCTGCGCCGGCGCCGACAATCATATGAATCTCATCTATAAAAAGAATATAGCGGCCGCTGGCATTTTTGATTTCCTGAATAAACGCCTTGAGCCGATCTTCAAATTCGCCGCGAAACTTGGTGCCGGCGATTAGAGACCCTAAATCCAACATAATAATTTCCCTGTTTTTCAAACCTTCGGGGACTTCGCCTTTGATAATCCTCTGAGCTAAACCTTCAATGACGGCGGTTTTCCCCACGCCGGACTCGCCGATGAGCACCGGATTGTTTTTTTTGCGGCGGGATAGAACCTGGATTAACCGCCTCAATTCTTCTTCGCGGCCGATAACCGGATCCAGCTTCCCCTGCCGGGCTTGCTCGGTTAAATTGACGGCATATTTTTCCAAAACCTGAAATTTGGTTTCCGGCGTTTCGTCGGTAATTCTGACCGAACCGCGCAGTTGGGCTAAAACTCTCAAAAGCATTTCCCGGTGAACGCCAAATTCGCTCAATAGTGATTGAGCCGCCGAGGGAACATCTAAAACCGCTAAAAGCAAATGCTCGCAGGAAATAAATTCATCTTTTTGCTGGCGGGCGATTTCGCCGGCGCGGTCCAAAATCCGCATTGATTCCTGGGAAAGATAAAGCTGACCGACATTGGAGCCGCTAAAAATTTTTGGCAGACGGGCCAGTTTTTCTTCCAAGCTTTTTTCCAAAGCCGCCAAGTTGACATTAGCCCGGACCATCATCGGCCTCACTAAACTCTGTTCTTCGCTTATCAAACTGGACAAAAGATGAAGAGCTTTAAGTTCCCCATGATTAAAACGGCCGGCTAAATCCTGGGCGTTTTGTAAGGCCTCCTGGGCTTTTATGGTGAAACGATTGAAATTATTCATAATTTGACTGAATTAAAATTTTCAATTTTAAAATTAAATCTGATATTCCCATTTTACCATTTTTCCTGGAAATCTTTGGGGGATCCAAAGATGCCCCTGGTTTTTCAACATTTCGTAAAGTTCCTTGGTTATTTTAACGTCATTAAGACAATATTGCTTTAATTTTTCTATCTCTCCGTTCCGGTAAAATTCAATCGCTTCCAAACCAACGGCGGTCTTGCCTATTCCTAAATTGGCTTTGGCCAAGTCATCAAGCTTAACCCGATGGCCCAGCGATGCCTCTATTTTTTCCAAAATATCAAAACAGGAAATATTATAAAAATCAAAGTCGCCTTTCGGAAAAAAATATTTTTCCAAAACCGGCAAATCAAAACGTTTGACGGCAAAACCGATAAGCAAATCGCTCCGTTTGAAAACTTCTTTCACTTTTTCCAATTCGGTTTCGTCAAAACAGGAATAAGCGTCATCTTTATATGAGTAAAGGCCGACTACGGAAACGTCCAGTTTTTTAAGATTTTCCTGGCCGCCAACGTCAGCAAAAGAATTTTTTGTCTCAATATCAAAAACAATCTGGTCCATAAAACATGTTAAATATTTGCCTGTATTATAAGCGAAAAAAGACCTCTGTCAAAGTAAAAATCCGGCTTATTTTCAGAAATTTCCTTTTAAACTTTAGATTTTTCTAAGGCCTCAATATTCAATCTCAACAACGGTTCGGTTTGGGAAAAACGAAGATTAAACCACCAATCGGCGAATTCCATAGTCAAGCCGTCAAGACGGGAAATTTTAAGGGCTTGGTTTTTATAAGTTTGTTCTATTTTTTTTAACAATAACGCTGATTGACGCTGATTACGCTGATTGACGCTGATATCTATTTCGGAACGATAATATTGCGGCAAAAAATCAACGAAATCTGAAAGTTTGTAAGGTAATTCGGAAACGGCATTAATGACTTCAATCGCCGCCAAAATTCCGGAATCCAAACCGAAAAATTCCCTGAAGTAATAATGTCCGGAACGCTCGGCGCCGAAATCGGCGTTCTCGGCCCGCATTTTTTGCTTGATAAAATATTGGCCGACTTTGGAAGTTATAAGTTTTTGGTTATAGGTTGCTAGTTTTTTGACGAGCCAGCCGGTTGTCGTATCAATAATTATTTTCTTGGGTTTCAAATGCCAAATCAAAAGCCGGGCGCTAACTTCGGGGTCAACAAAACGGCTCTTGTTATCAACGCAAAGCATCCGATCGCCATCAGCGTCAAAAATTATTCCCAAGTCGGCTTTATGTTTTTTAACAGCGGCTTGTAATTGTTTTGTGGCTCCGGGTTTTGACGGATTCGGCCCGTGAGCTGGAAAATCGCCATCGGGCTCAGAATTTAAAATTATGAATTTTGAATTTAGAGGACTCTTTATTTTTTTTAAAACCAAACCCGCCACTCCGTTAGAGCAGTCAAAAACCACCTTGAGCGGTCGCGCTAAGCGCGACCATTGCCCCGCTAAGCGGGGCGGCTTTTGTAGCTTCAAAAATTTCTGAAGAAATTTTGAATAAGATTCTAAAAACTGGTTTTGGTTCATAAAATTTGTGCCCGGGGCGGGAGTCGAACCCGCATGACCTGAGGCCACAACATTTTAAGTGTTGCGCGTATACCATTCCGCCACCCGGGCAATTTTCAATTTTGAGGCCTGGGGGAGAATCGAACTCCCGTATAGAGGTTTTGCAGACCTCTGCTTTACCACTTAGCAACCAGGCCTTGATAATATTTTAATTTCAAACTAATTGCTATTATCCAACAAAAATTCAATCCTTGGCATCGGTTTGATATTGATTTTTCTAAGTAACATTCCTTGAAGTAGCGGCCGATAACTGCTCAAAATTTCCAAAACTTTCAGGGCTTCACTTGCTGGAATGACTCCCAGTTTTATTTTCGCCTGACTCAAATCCCTCAAAACCTCCACGTTGGTAATGGTAACCAGGGTTGAAACCGGAAATTCCATTTCTCTCAAAATTATTTTTCCCAACTCCTCCTGGATTAAATTAGCTACCCGCAAATCGCGATAAGTTCTCATAAAATATTATTGGACGAAAAATTTCAGCTTGTCGCCGACTTTTATTATATCACCGGCCTCCACCATAAGACCAACTTCCTTGCCCGTCCCCGCTTCAGCAACGTCTTTTCTCTGTTCCTGAAGATTCAAAATCCGGCCTTTGACGAAACTTTGTTCGTTTCGCCAAACTTCAAATTTCTGCTGATTTTTTATTAAACCCTTGATAATTTTTCCGCCAACTGTTTGTTTGCCTTGCTTGCCGGCAGACGAGTTTTTTTCCGATTTCCCAAAAACGGCCAACACCTCCAATTCGCCGACGGCATCCGGCTCTCTGAAAGAATCCAGATAATCTTCAAATTTTTTCACTAATTCGTAAATAATATCCGAACTGATGATTGTTATCGGAGAAAGTTTTTGCAAACTATCGGCGGTTGGATCTAATTTCGTCTTAAAACCGATAATCAAAGCTTGATTGCCGACAGCCAGTCTAAAATCTCCTTCATTAATCCTTCCCACGCTTTGGCCTAAAATTACAACGGGCTTGGCTGAAGGAATGGCTTTAATGATATCGCTTAACACTTCCAAACTGCCGGAGTTATCCGCTTTTAAAACAACTTTGATTTTATCCGAATTTTCTCCTTTGGCCGCCAACGCTTTTTTTGCCACCGGCAAAGGCATTTCCATCAAATTGAAATTTATTTCTCCAGTCAAAAATTCCTCCCCTATTTGCGGCAAAGAATCAAAGCCTAAAATCAAAGCCGGAGCGCTCGGCTCCAAAAATTTCACATCCGCGCCCAAAAAATTTTTCAAAGATTTTATTTTGCCGCTGGCGGTAGGCGTGGTGATATTTTCGCCCAACTTCAAAGTTCCATTTTCAACAATAACGCTGACTACTATGCCCCGACGATTATCACGTAAGGCCTCCACTATTATTCCTTTGGCCTGAACCTGGGGGTCGTATTTTAAATTTTCCATTTCCGCGGCCAGTAAAATTAAATCGAGTAATTCCTGAACGCCCTGGCCGGTTTTGGCGGAAATCGCCTGCCAGGAAACATCGCCGCCATAACCTTCAAGCAGAATACCGGCAGTCAGTAATTCGTTTTTGACTTTTTCCAAATTAATATCTGGCTTATCAATTTTATTAATGGCTACTATGAAAGGAAGCTTGGCGGCCTGAATCTGGCTCAAAGCCTCTTTGGTTTGGGGCTTCACTCCTTCATCACCAGCCACCACCAGAATTGCCAAATCCGCCGCCTGGGCGCCTCGGGTGCGCATTTTGGAAAAGGCCTCGTGACCGGGCGTGTCAATAAAAGTTATTTTTTTGGCGTTATGCTCAATTTCGTAAGCGCCGACTGATTGGGTGATGCCGCCGGCTTCTCTGGCCGTGACATTTGTCTTGCGGATATAATCCAGCAAACTGGTTTTGCCGTGGTCAACGTGCCCCATCACAACTACGATGGGCGGCCTAGGTTTTTCATTTTTTTGGTTGTTTTCCATCATTGTTATGTATTAAAAATTAGCATATAAAACCTATAAAAACAACCGCTTACTACTTGATTCTTGCTTCATAATTCTTTATTCTTAAAAATCTGGAGGCGTGGCTGAGCGGCTGAAAGCAACACACTGCTAATGTGTTAAGGGCCTTAAAACCCTTCACAGGTTCGAATCCTGTCGCCTCCGCATAAAAATATTTAGTATCAAAGAGTTCGTATAGTTAAAACTATATTTGGGGGCATAGTTTTGCTTGTTTTAGTAATAATTTTTGCCTTAATCTGTTAAAATAATAGTATGACGAACAAAAAAGGTTTATACATTATTATCGCTATTTTAGTTTTAATCATTGTCGGCGGGGGTATATTCTTTTTAACCGGGAATAAGGGCGCGGACGAAAAAACGCAAACGCCCGCAACCGAAAATAAAATGGTTGATTGCGGCAAAGCGGCAGATCCGGGGTGTTTTATAAACAGAATGAACGGATGCCTGCCGGTAACCACTAAAATGATAAGCACTGACGGCACGACGGCTATTGAGATAACAATCCTGGGAATAGAAAACGAAAAGTGCCATTTCCAAAGAAAATTAAACGATGCCCTGAATCTTGACTGTTATTTCCCTAAAGGGACTTTGAACACGGACACTCTTGACCAAATATTCGGCAACGACAAAGGCCTGGAAGAGGTGGTTGATGAAGCCTGTAAGCCGGCGGGGTGGTAATTAAAGCGAGGCGTTTAAAAATAGATTCAAAATTGCTTATTATTAGATGAACACTAAAAATTATTTATCTGTCAATGATTACCTGGATACCATAAATGACGGGCTGGCGAATTTTAACGCTCGGATAATCGGAGAAGTCACGGAAGCGCAGATATATCCTGACAGAAGTTATTTATTTTTTAAAATAAAAGATAAGAATAAAGACCATCCCGCAATCCTTAATTGTTTTATGTGGAAGCGCGATTATGCCGTCAGCGGGGTGAAGCTTGATATCGGAATTGAAATAATCGTATCGGGAACGCCGGGTGTTTATAAACCGCTTGGCAGGCTTTCTTTAACTACTCAAACAATTGAATTGGTCGGGGAAGGACAGCTCAAGAAAGCGTATGACGAACTCAAGTTGCGGCTTGAGAAGGAAGGAATTTTTAAAGAAGACAGAAAGCGTTCTCTCCCGCTATTGCCGCAAAAAATCGGGCTTATTACGTCAAAAGACGGCGCGGCCATAGGCGATTTTCAGGTGAACCTTGGCCAGTTTGGTTTCAAGATTGTATTCGTAGATTCCCGCGTAGAAGGCCAGCTTGCGGTTCCGGAATTACTTAATGCCGTACAAACGCTCAAAAACAGCGATATTGAAGTGCTTGTATTAATCCGCGGTGGCGGCTCTTTGGAATCACTGCTTCCGTTTAATAACGAAACCCTGGTGCGGGAAATCGTTAATTTTCCGGTTCCCGTGCTTGTGGGCGTCGGGCACGAAAAAGACATAAGTCTTATCGGCCTGGCCGCGGATAAAATGGTTTCAACCCCCTCAATGGCGGCCCAGGCGTTAAATAAACCGTGGCAGGAAGCAATCGCCGGGTTGGAATTAAATAAGGAAAAAATTTTCAGTTGCTACCAAAACATTTTATCAGCCATGAATTTAAAAGTAGCCGGATCTTTTGATGTGGTAAAAACAAATTTCCAAATAATTTTTGATAATTTCAATAAAGCGGAAGAAATTTTAAAACAATTGTTTGTTTCCATAAAATTGAGAATTTCGGAAATAAATAAAAATGTCGCGGAATACGCAAGGGCGATTCCCAAGCGTATGATATTATTAATTAAGGATACCGGCCTGGCGATTACTTCATCCGAAAAACTTATAGCTTCTCATAATCCCATGCGACAGCTGAAATTAGGATATAGTATTGTCAGTATGAACGGGAATTTAGTCAGAAAAACAGACCAGATTAAAAAAGGACAGATGGTCAATGTCCGGATAGAAGACGGCAATTTTGATTCAGAAGTTAAAACAATTAATAATTTGAATAAATAAATTATGGCTGACGAAAAATTTAATTTAAAAAAATCGCTTAATAAGTTGAACGAAATCGTATCCTGGTTTGAGCATCAGGAAGAAGTTGACGTTGAAGCCGGACTGGAAAAGGTCAAGGAAGGAGCGAAACTTGTTAAGGACTGCAAAGCCCGTCTTTCTGAAATTGAAAATGAATTTCAGCAAATTCAAAAAGAGGTAAATAAAGAAATAACGACCAAAACTTCAAAAATATCATTACCTCCGGAAAATGACATTAAGCCGGAGGATCTGCCTTTTTAAATTCCAATAAAAAAACCGAGGAGAACTATAAAAGTTCGCCTCGGCTTACTGCTGGGGGGAAATTATTTTAAATTGGGATGGGGATAAAAATCGTAGTTCCTTTGCTGAGATGATAATCGCTTAGATTATTTTTCTCATACATAACCTTCACTAACGTACCCGGGTGTTTTCCGAGTTTATTGCTCAACGCGCCCGCTACTTGCGACAAGTACGTATCCTTAGATACCGTATATTCCACCCATTTAACTTTCGTGGGCGGGTCGTAATGGCCTAACGCATTGTTTAAAACAAATCCGAAAGCAAAAACCAAAGACAGAATAACAAATATAGCAATCAATTTCTCTTTCATTTTTTTCTCCTTTTTTATAATTGATGCGTTTACGGTTTCTGAATGGCTTTCGCATAATTGGAACAGATTTTACGATATCCCAAAAAAGCCCCTCCCCAAAGAAAAACTACGAACAGAACAGCCAGAACTACTAATGTTACTGCCGTCTTTTCCCTCATATTTCCTCCCTTATTAATTTTGTTTTTAATGTACTAACTCTTTATTAAAGTAATTATAGCAAACTTCTATAAATTTGTCAAATACCGCATTAGCTCATTTTGCGACGGCTGTGCTGTTGCAAAATGAGCGCAAGTTTTTAAGACAGATGTATATCTGTTTGAAAAACTTCATTTTGCGACAGATTGATAGTATAATTTAGGCAATGGTCGCTATTGAAAAGCTTTTGGAAGATTACCTGAATTATCTGGAAATCGAAAAAAACCGGTCGCCGAAAACCCGGGTGAATTACGAGCATTATCTCAAAATTTTTATCAAATCCGGCGGCATCAAAACCGAAGAAGACATCACGGCTGACCGGGTCCGGGATTTCCGTTTAGTTTTAGCCCGGACCAAAACTCCGCGGGACGAACCCATTAAAAAAAATACCCAGGCCTACTACATTATCGCTCTGCGGAACTTTCTTAAATATTTAATCAAAAGAGATTTTAATGTCTTGGCGCCGGAAAAAATTGAACTGCCGAAAATACCGCAAAGACAAATTGAAATCATTGATTATTCGGATTTGGAACGGCTTTTAAAATCAACGGACGGCATAGATCTGCGCGGCCTTCGGGACAAAGCGATTTTGGAAATGTTTTTTTCCACCGGCCTGCGTTTGTCCGAACTTTGCTCGCTCAATCGTCATCTGAATTTTGACCGGGGAGAAATCACTATCAGGGGCAAGGGCGATAAATTGAGGATTGTTTTTCTTTCTCCAGACGCCAAAAAAGCGATTAAAAATTATCTGGAAAAAAGAGATAAAAAAGCCGACACCGAAGAAGCGTTATTTATCAGCTTAAGCGGCCGTCAAAGAACCCTGCCTGCCGGCAGGCAGGCGAAAATCATCGGCCGGATTATCCCGCGGACGGTTCAAAGATTGATTGATTACTACGCCCGCAAAGCCGGAATCCAGGAAAGAGTAACGCCTCATATGATTCGCCATCTTTATGCCACCGACCTTCTGATTAACGGCGCGGATTTGCGTTCAGTTCAGGAACTGCTGGGGCACGCCAATGTTTCCACTACTCAGATTTATACTCATTTAACCAATAAAGAACTCAAAGAAATCCACCAGACGTTCCACGCTCGCCGGCGCCATTAAAACTTACAACTTAAAAAGTTTAAATTAGATTAAAAAATCAGACAAATAATAAAAAGGCGGGTCAAAAGATGATCCGCCTTTAAAATTTTTTCCTCCTTTTTATTTTTGACTAGGCTAAAACGAGCTCTTTAGACACGACCTTCAGATTAACCTTTCTACTAGGGACAAAGTTAAATTTAATGCCCCGCTTTGTAAAATCGGCCAGCAACTCCTCCAGAGACATATTGTACTTGGTGATCAAGCCGCAACCGGAACATGATTGAAGCATCTCGGGTTCTTTCTTGATGTTCAAAAAATGTACCGTCCCGATGGCCGGACCGTAATCATGCGCCTGGCTGATTGAGTGACCTTGCTCTGTGATTTTTCTGCACATATCCCCCCCTTTTTGTGCTTATTGTGATGATTGGTATAGCGCTTATTCCGTGGCAACCTCCTTTTTATCAAACCTGCCTCCTTTCTTGATTTACCAACCTTCCTTGTTTAGAAAACAAATTCCAGAGGAAAAATTATTAATTATTTTAAAGAACAAAAACAATAGATTAATAATGCCAAAATCATTAAATTTGTCAACCCCGTTAGAAGTCTGCCCTGAGCCGATGTGCTATAAAATAGGTAAATTGATAATGGTTTGAGATTAGCCCTGGCAGGCGCCAGGTAGAAAAAATTTAATAAATTTTTTCTATTCAAGACTTCTAACGGGGTCGACTCCCCCACCAATTCAGATGTATTAAATAAAAATCCCCATCAGCAAATTCGCTGACGGGGATTTTCGCTTTTAGAAATTTTTATTTGGGAAATCATCGGATAAATTCATATTCTTTATCTTTGCTGAATTCTAAAGCCCGAACTAAATCTCCAAAATATATTCCTAATACTGTACATTTCCCGCCTTTTTTCCAATCAACCAAACCTCTACCCAAGGGGCAATACCATACCTCAAAAATTACCGCCTGACTGATAGAATGAATCAATTTGGCTAAAAATACCGGCTGGCCGCAAGAAACGTCCGAGCTGTTTCCCCTAGTAAGCGTTTGCTGATGACACATTTCCCCCCTCCGATTCTTGTAAGAATTGTTAAAACAACGCTTTCCCCGATACAACGTATATCCCCCTTTCCTAATTTTAATCGTCTGCTAAAAGCGAAAAGCAGAACAATATGTTTTTAAAGAGCGTGAAAGACCCTATCTTAGCAAAAGAATTTCTAATGTCAACCTCTAAAAAATTTTTAATTTTGTGGGCGTGGCAGGGATCGGACCTGCGACTTCTACTTTATAAGAGTAGCGCTCTACCACTGAGCTACACGCCCCTTTGACCATATTTATCCGAAATTACTTTCAATCCCATAATAATTTTCTCGGAAAGTGAAGTGTTATTTGTCCTTAAATTACAAGTTCCGTGTCCAAAGCCCCCTTTATGATTTATATTTTTACTGGAAGTTTTTTTAATATACGGCTTTACGAATTGAGGAAGGGGAATTTTTAAAGTTTCTGACCAATACCGCATCTCTTTATCAATATTCATATCGCTATATAATTGCAGAGCTACTTTCATTTTATTTCTAGAAACATTTAAACTCTTATTAAGCCAGCAAATAAAAAATCTAATAATAGACGGGTCGGTATTTGAAACAGAAAGACAACCTGCTCTATGTTTAGTGCCTTCTCCCCAATAAAGACCTAGACCCATCATAAAAATCTCTTTACTTTTTAAGGGCAAAAGAATTTTTTCCTGTAATTCATAAACATCCTTAAGTCTCTTTTCTTTCTTCCTTTGTTTTGTTTCTCTGCACCTTTCAATTCTTTGTTCATTCCAATCTCTTAGCTCCCTTATCCTTTGTTTTGATAGAGGATAATCTCTTAGCCAAACACTCAAAGTGCCCTTGCTTACTTTCAGCAATTTCTTAATCTGGCTATAACTCATTCCCTGCCTTCTTAAATTTAGCGCTTTTTCGTGATCTTTAAATCGTGCCATAATTGAACCTTGTAATTATTATATAAATATAGTAGTTCATTGGTTCATTATAACATCAATATTTTAAAAGAACCAACTAAACTATATATCCTTTCTCTTTAAAGCTAATGTTATCAGATGCTCTAATAATCGGTCAAAGGAACAACCGGCGGCCGCCGCGGCTTTTGGAAAAAGTGATTCCTTGGTTAACCCGGGGAGGGTATTAACTTCTAAAATATAAATGCCATTTTCAGCTACAATCATATCAGTCCGGGAATAATCGCGGCAACCCAACGCCTGATGAGCCGAAATAGCGGCCTCCTGAATCGCCAAAGCGGTTTTTTCATCAAACCGGCCGGGGCAAATTTCTTGGCTCGTGCCGTCATATTTACATTGAGAATCAAAAAAAGTTTTGTCAGACGGCGGAACAATTTCCACTACCGGCAGGGCAAAATATTTTTCCCCGTTAAAATTTTCCAGAATGCCGCAGGTAATTTCTTTGCCTCTGATAAATTTCTCCGTCAAAACCAAATCATCGTATTGAAACGCCTTATCCAAAGCCGGCTGAAATTCTTTTTCGTCATTAATCAAAGAAATCCCCACCGAAGAACCGCGGCCGGCCGGTTTCACTACCCAAGGTAAATCAAATTCAGGCTTAACTATTGAATCTAAAAATAATTTTTCCATCTCTATTGCCGGCGGCGTTTTTAATCCGGCTTGGCGGAATAATTTTTGCGAAGCCCATTTATCCATCGCCAAAGCCGAAGCAATAATCCCGGAGCCGGTATAAGGCAAATCCATTTTTTCTAAAACTGTCTGTGCCTGACCGTCTTCGCCATATTCGCCGTGGAGAGCGTTAAAAATTACATCCACAGCCGGCATTTCCGGCCATTGGCCATTTTTGGAAATTAAAATATCAATGGCTTCGTATTTATCCGAAGGAATATTTTTTAAAACATTTTCACCGGTCAAAAGAGAAATTTCATACTCGGCCGAAGGGCCGCCTCTCAAAACACCAACTCTGATTTTAGACATTTTATACTTTTATGGGCTGGATTTTGAAACTCTTGATTATCCTGTCAAATTCCTCACGCTCAATGCTTTCTTTTTGGAGCAGAGTTTTAGCTATAGCATCCAGGGCTTTCCTTTGGGAAGAAAGAATTTTTTTGGCGGCTTTGATAGCCCGCTCAATTAAAGCTTCAACTTCATCGTCGATTTTTTTGGCCAATTCCTCCGAGTAATCTTTTTCGGTGGTGATTTCGCGGCCCAAAAATATCATTTCTTCTGTCTTGCCGAAAGTCCGCGGCCCTAATTTTTCACTCATCCCATAGCGGGTAACCAATTTTTTCGCCAAATCAGTGGCTTGTTTCAAATCGTTGGAAGCGCCGGTGCTGATGTCGCCGAAAACAATTGATTCGGAAAGATAACCGCCGAATAAAACCGCTAATTCCGCCAAAAACTGGGACTTGGTTTCTATTCTTCTTTCCTCTATTGGCAATTTTAAAGTATAACCGCCAGCCAAGCCGCGGCTGATGATTGAAACCTTTTGAACCGGATCGCTGTCTTTAAGACCGGACGCCACTAAAGCGTGGCCGGCTTCGTGATAAGCGATTAATTCTTTTTCTTTCACGGAAATCGCCCGGGTGCGGCGTTCCGGGCCGAGAATGACTTTTTCAATGGAATTAAACAAATCTTCCTGACTGATAAAATGTTTATTCTGGCGGGCGGCCAAAATAGCGGCTTCGTTGGTTAGATTGGCTAAATCCGCTCCGGAAAAACCCGGGGTGCGGATAGCCACCTGCCTCAAATCAATATCTTTGCCCAAGGATTTTCCCTTGCAGTGAATTTTTAAAATCGCTTCGCGGTCATTGATATCGGGCATATCCAAAATCACGCGGCGGTCAAAACGGCCGGGCCGCAACAGGGCCGGGTCTAAAATATCGGGCCGGTTGGTCGCCGCCAAAATAATAACGTTGGTTTCACGATCAAACCCGTCCATCTCCACCAATATCTGATTGAGGGTCTGTTCTCTTTCATCGTGACCGCCGCCCAAGCCGGCTCCCCTTTCCCGGCCGACAGCGTCAATTTCGTCTATAAAAACAATACAAGGAGCGCTTTTTTTGGCGATGGAAAAGAGATCGCGGACGCGACTGGCGCCGACACCGACAAACATTTCCACGAATTCCGAGGCCGACATATGAAAAAAAGGCACATTACTTTCGCCGGCTGTCGCCCGGGCGATTAAAGTTTTACCCGTTCCCGGCAAACCCAGCAGTAAAATTCCGCGGGGAATGCGGGCGCCGATTTCCAAATATTTTTTTGGATTCTTCAAAAAATCAATCACCTCCATCAATTCCTGCTTGGCTTCTTTCAATCCGGCGACATCTTCAAAGGTTATCCGGTCTTTGAAAGGCGCGAAAACTTTCACGTTGGCGCGGCCGAAACTGAAGACCTGGTTGGCGCCGCTTCTCGCCTGCTTAAACATCAGCCAAAAAATAAATCCGATAATCAACAGCGGCAAAACTATCGGCACCAAAAGATTAATCCAGAATTTGAAACCGGAGGCCTCTTTAACTTCCAGGGACACCTGGCGCAAAGCCGCCGGGTCAACCCCGAAATTTTTCAAAGTTTCAGAAAGCCCGGATTCGGTTTCTTTTTTGGAAATTAATTTATCTCCGTTTTTTAAATCAACGGCCAGATCATTTTCATTAACGGAAATTTTACTCACCTCGCCGGCGTTAATCTTTGAAGCCAAATCGTTTAAAGTGACAAACTGCGGCGCTTTAGCCGTTTGAGCAAATAAAGAAAAAAGCAACGATATTACTATTAAAGTAATAATCGCCCAAAAAATATTTTTAGAAAATGCCTTCATTATGATGAAACTGCTAAGCCCTTATTTAACTAATTTGAGAATCAATCTTTTTTCCTGCGGATTGATCAAACCGATGACAAATTTTTGAGTTTTACCGATTTCCAATTGCTTTTTCATCTCCTCAACGCTGCCGAATTCGGAAACATGAAGCAAGCCGTGAATTTCATTATCAAGATTTATAAACGCTCCGAAAGGCGTAAATTTAGAAACAACGCCCATAACTTCCTGGCCGGTTTTATATTTTTCTTCAACCGAATCCCAGGGATTGGGCTTCAATGCTTTGAGAGAAAGAAAAATTTTCCCGTTTTTAATGTCAATAATTTTGGCTTTGACCGCATCGTCAACCTTAACAATTTCTTTGGGGTTATCAATTAAACGGTGGTCTAATTCGGAAATATGAATCAATCCTTCTATCGCCGGATTATCGGCAAATTTAACAAAGGCGCCAAAATCAGCCACGCCGGAAATAATTCCGTCAATTATCTGTCCCGCCTCGTATTTTTCCAATGAGGCCTTAGACGGTCTGTCAACCACTTCCCGTTCGGAAATTATCAGTTTTCCGGTGCGCGGATTAAAATCAATAATTTTCACCATCAGTTCCTGCCCGACTATTTTTTTCAATTCTTCGGCGATTTTCTTTTTATCGCCGTCTTCAACTCTCGGGTAATGTTCGTTGCTTAATTGAGAAACCGGGAGGAAAGCCGCCAGTCCGTTCATTTCCGTCATTAAACCGCCGCTGTTAAAACCGGTCACTTTAATTTTTATGGGCTCATCTTGATCTTTTAAATCTCCCAATTCCTCCCAAACTTTATATTTGCCCGCTTCGGTCAAGGACAATTCAAGATAACCCGAATCATTATCCAAATCTAAAATTTTCGCTTTTACCGGATCACCGGGATTGAGTTTTTTGATGATATTTTTGGCGTTGATGAATTCCACTCCGTAAACGATCCCAGTGCCGTATTTCCCCAAATCCAAAAACAACCTTTTCGGTTCTTTTTTGAGAACTTGGCCTTCAATCAAATCGCCGATTTTCAGCAAGGAAATCAGATTCGGGTCGGCCTTCGTTAATTGGTCAATGACATTAATTTTTTGATTGTTGGGCATATTTTTTGACGTCTAATGACTAATTCTAACAATCTTTAGTTGAAAAGCAAGTAAGGATACAATATAATAAAAGTTCTAAATAAAATTATGGTCATTACTTGGTACGGAAAAAATTGTTTTAAACTCCAGAGCGGAGATTTGGTTATTGTCACCGACCCTTTTGAAAAGGAAGGCGATCTCGCTCCTTTTCGGGGCCGAGCCGATATTATTATCAAAACCATCGCTCCCTTGTCAAATGAACAGAACAAGCCGGCCGAGGCCTTTGAAATCAGTTATCCCGGGGAATACGAAATTAAAAATGTTTCTATAAATGGCTGGTCTTTACCGGGTAAAGATTTGAGGTCGGTTTATTCAATAGAAATTGACGACCTTAAAATTGTTTTATTGGGTCATCTGGCCGAAGAAAATGAAATCAAAAAAATCCAGGAATACCTGGAAGACGCTGATATTATTTTCGTGCCGGCCGGCGGCAAGCCGTTCATTGAGAAAGCGGCGGCGGCTAAATTAATCCGGCAGTTAAAACCGAGTTTGATTGTCCCGACTCTTTTTGAAAATTTCAAGGATATAAAATCTTTTCTTGAAGAACTGGGCCAAAACGGCGTGGAACCCCAGGAAAAACTGACCATCGGCAAAAAAGATCTTTCCAAGGAAAAACTAATAATCGGATGCTTAAAAATTTAAGAAAAATCCTTCAAAATATTCAAGCGGCCGATGAAACCAAAAAAAAACACTGGCTTTTTATTTTAAGCGCTATCGCTATGATTTTAATAATCAGCTTCTGGGCGATTTATTTTAATAAAACAATTATTAACTCGGACCAGGCCGCGGCAACCGAACCGGCTGATAATCAATCTTCGGCTCAAACGCCAAAAGAATCCTCCTGGCAAGTTTTTATAACCGGTTTTAAAACAATTGTCGGCCAAATAAAAGAATTGATCACCGCGGCTCGCAAAATCTCCGTTGAAACCGATAACCCTAATTTCACAACCAGTTCCCCGGGAATCTTAAATGCCACTTCAACTCAATAAATAAAATATGCCGGAAAAAATAGAAAAAAAAGAAATTACCAGCGAACTTCAGGAATGTTATTTGGATTACGCCCTTTCAGTTATTATTTCGCGGGCCTTGCCTGACGTCAGAGACGGATTAAAACCGGTTCATCGCCGGATTCTCTACGCCATGCTTGAAGACGGCCTGAGAAGCGATGCCAAATTCCGGAAATCAGCCACGATCATCGGTTCGGTTTTGGGCCGTTATCACCCTCACGGCGATATTGCGGTTTACGATGCCTTAGTACGGATGGCCCAAGATTTTTCCCAAAGATACCCGTTAATTAACGGACAGGGAAACTTCGGTTCTATTGACGGAGATTCCGCGGCGGCTTACCGGTACACCGAAGCTAAGCTTTCAAAAATTGCCGAAGAATTATTAGTTGATATTGAGAAAGAAACTGTTGATTGGCAGCCGAATTATGACAATACCCGGCTGGAGCCGAAAGTCCTGCCCGCCAAATTCCCGAATCTTTTGGTCAACGGAACCTACGGCATCGCTGTCGGGATGATGACTAATATCCCGCCCCACAATTTAGGAGAAATAATTGAGGCGACCAAATATTTAATTGATAATCCCCAGGCCGAAATAAAAGATTTGGTAAAAATCGTGCCTGGTCCTGATTTCCCGACCGGCGGCTATATTTATAACAAATCAATCGCCGAAACCTATGCTTTGGGCAAGGGCTCAGTCACTATGCAGGCAAGGGCTGATATTCAGGAACGCAAAGAAAAACAGTTTGACATTATAATCACCGAGATTCCTTATCAGGTGAATAAGTCAGAGCTCATCATTAAAATCGCCGACCTTGTCCAGGATAAAAAAATTGAAGGCATTAAAGATATTAGAGATGAAAGCGACAGAGAAGGGCTGAGAATCGTCATTGAATTGAAAAGCGACGTTAATCCCCAAAAAATTCTTAATTTTCTTTACAAACACACCGACCTTCAAAAAGAGTTTTATTTGAATATGCTGGCTTTGGTTGACGGTATTCAACCGCGAGTGTTGTCCCTGAAAGACATTCTTGGCGCCTGGATAAAATACCGCCAGGAGGTCATTAAAAAAAGAACCGAGTTTGATTTAAAAAAAGCCGAGGAACGGGCGCATATTCTGACCGGCTTAGTAAAAGCCCTGGATTCAATAGACGAAGTCATCGCTACTATTAAAAAATCAAAAGACCGCGAAACCGCCCGCGAAAATCTGGTTAAAAAATTCAAATTCAGCGACATTCAAGCCAACGCTATTTTAGAAATGCGGCTTCAAACCCTGGCCGCCCTGGAACGCCAAAAACTTGAAGACGAATTAAAAGAAAAAAAGAAACTGATTGCCGACCTCCAATTCATTTTGAAAAATCCCAAAGAAATTTTGAAAATCATCAAAACCGAATTAACCGAATTAAAAAATAATTTTGACAATCCGCGGCGGAGCAAAATCATCAGCACCGAAGTCAAAGAATATCGCGAGGAAGATCTCATCCCCCAGGAAGACAATATTATCACTTTAAGCCAAGCCAGTTACATTAAACGATTGGCGCCAGACAGTTTCCGGAGCCAGAAACGCGGCGGCAAAGGACTTATCGGCTTTGATCTGAAAGAAGAAGATTTTATCACTCAAATTCTGACGGCCAAAAGCCACGACAGCGTTTTGTTTTTCACCGACCGCGGCCGGGTTTTTCAAACCAAGGCCTATGAAATTCCCCAAGCAAGCCGAACATCCAAAGGCAAATCAATTTATAATTTCTTAGACCTCTCGACCGAAGAAAAAATCAGCGCCATAATCAGTTATCCTAAAAATCACGCCTCGGCGTTTCTGGTAATGGCCACCAAAAACGGGGTTATTAAAAAATCAACGCCGGATGATTTCGCCAACATCCGCCGCAACGGCTTAATCGCCATTAACCTCAAAAAAGACGATCTTTTGAAATGGGTTAAACTTTCCTCCGGCCATGATGAAATTATTTTAGCCACGGCTTTGGGGCAGGCTATCCGTTTTCCCGAAAAACAAGTCCGAGCTATGGGCCGAACCGCCAGCGGAGTAAAAGCCATCAGACTTAAAAAAGGCGATTTTGTCAGCGGAATTGATATAATTAAAAAAGAAGCGAAAGACCAGCGATTGTTAGTGGTGATGGCTAACGGGTTCGCCAAACAAACCAGCATAAAACAATACCGAATTCAGAGCCGTTCCGGTTCGGGAATTAAAACCGCCAAAATCACTTCCAAAACCGGGCCGATAATCGCCGGACAAATCATTGACGAAGCCGAAGAAATTTTGGCGATTTCCGCGAAAGGCCAAATCTTGAAAACCGAAATTAGCAGTATTCGCTTGGTAGGCCGGGCCACTCAAGGCGTAAAAATCATGAACCTTGATCCAGGCGACAAATTAGTGGGAATGATTACAATATAAATAATTACAGTAATTACCGCAATTACTGTAATTACGGTAATTAAGTAATTGAGTAATTAAGACCTCGCAATAATTTAATAAATAATTTAAAATCAATATAATGAAATTATCTCGCAATCAATTAATCATCGTCAGTGTCGTCGGAGTTGTAATTTTATTTTTTATTCTCGTCTTTTTGGGGGTTATTCCGGGAATGCGGCCGGCAACTAAAACAAAACTTCAAGCCACTTTAGAATTTTGGGGGGTATATGACCAAAAAAGCGCTTACCGAAACGTTATTGATCAATTCCAGAATCTTCATTCCGGAATCAGGATAAATTATCGCCAGTTTGACCCCGGTACTTACGAAAATGAATTAATTAACGCTTTGGCGGCCGGCAAAGGGCCGGATATTTTTATGATTCATAACACCTGGCTGCCGAAACATTATGATAAAATTTCACCTTTGCCCCAGGAAAAATTGAACCTGGCAACTTACACAGACCAGCTTTTCCCCGAAGTGGTCAAAGAAGATTTTACCGACAACAAACTTATCTACGCTTTTCCTCTTTCTATCGACACTATAACGCTTATTTACAACAAAGACATTTTTAATCAAAGCGGAATAGCTTTGGTCCCGACCAACTGGACGGAATTTCAAAACATTATTCCCGCGGTAAGAGTTCTGGATAAAATCGGAAAAATCAGCCGGGCCGGAGCCGCCATCGGCGGTTCTGATAAAAGCATCAACCGAGCAACCGACCTTTTAAATCTTTTAATGCTTCAAGCCGGCGCCCAGATGGTTGACAGTAATTTCACCCGAGCCACTTTCAGCCAAACTACGACCGGCGGCAGTTCACCGGGCTTAACCGCTTTGAATTTTTACACCCATTTCACTAATCCAATAAATTTTGATTATGCCTGGAACGATACTCTTCATTATTCCCTGGATGCTTTTGCCGAAGGTTCGGTTGCGATGATTTTCAATTATGCCTATCAGCTTTCATATATTAAAACCAAAAATCCTTTTTTGAATTTCGCCGTGGCGCCGGCGCCTCAAAACGACCAAACAAACCCGGTAAATTACGCCAATTACCGGGGCTATACAGTTTCCAATAAAAGTTCCAATTCGGATTTAGCCTGGGATTTCATTCTTCTTTTAACAACCAATCAAACCAACGCGGAAAACTATCTCCAGCAAACCAATAATCCGCCGGCCTTAAGATCTCTGATTCAAAAATATATCAATGACTCGGCGTTAGGCGTTTTTGCCAAACAGGCCCTGACCGCCAAATCCTGGCCCCAAATTGACAGCGACCAAATAGAAACAATTTTTTCGGATATGATAGAATCAGTGATAAGCGGCAAACAAACGGCGAAAAGCGCCATTAACCAAGCTGAAGCCCAAATTACCCAATTAATGCAACGATAAATGTTATTGAATGTTTTATTTTTCGCTAAACTTGCGCCCGAATGCTCCGGAACCAGTTGCACTTGGTGCGATTTTTTACAATTTGGACAAAAAATAATTAATTTTTTGACGCAAGACATCGCCTTTCCTTTGGCCGTTGCCTTTATAATTTTCGGCGGAATAATGATGATAATAAACAGCGGCAATCCGAGTAAACTCAAAGAAAGTCAGGGTATCATTTTTTCGGCGATTATCGGAATAGTCATTATGCTAAGCGCCTGGGTGATTCTTAACACTTTTCTCAATTTAATGACCGGTGGACTCAACTGGCCATGGTACACGATTAAGTGTTAATGTTAAAATAAGATTATGAATTATCTTTTAATAAAAATATACGCGGCTGTTTTTGGGATTAATAAAGTTTTGGCGCAGACTCGCTCTGGGGGCACAACGCCAAGCGGCAACCAAGGAGGCGGCTTTACCATTCCTAATCCTTTGGGAGTGGAAAGTATCAGCCAGATAATCAACAGTATCGCTTACTCTTTGAGCGTTTATATCGCTCCGCCGATTGTCACCATAATGATTCTTTTTGCCGCTTTTAAAATTTTAACGGCCGGTGATAATCCCGAAAATATAAAAAGCGCTCAGCAAATGATTCTCTGGACTTGCGTCGGTTATGGTATAATCTTGATATCCTGGGGAATCACCTCGATCATCCAGCAACTTTTAGGCGGTTAATAGTAAAAAGGTCGAAAGACAAAAATAAAATATGAAAATAAAACAATTAAAAAGCGCTATTTTGTTAATATCTTTAATCGGTTTGCCGACTTTAGTTTTAGCCCAAGGCATCCAGACGGCCCCGACTCCGATCACTCATATTGAAGACATCCTCCGCATTCTTAATACCGTCATCAATTGGATTTTCACCATTCTTTTGCTTCTTGCTGTAATCTTCATTATGATGGCGGCTTTCAGTTATCTGGGTAGCGCCGGAGATCCTGAAAAAACCAAATCAGCCGCGAATCAGTTGATTTACGCGGCCGTGGCAATCGGTGTCGGTTTAATCGCCAAAGGCGTTGAATTCATCGTCCGACAATTAATCGGTGCCTAAACTTTAATTAAATAATTTTTAGTAAAAAGAAGCCCCGTTAGATAATTTATCTAACGGGGCTTTAGTTACTGAATACTGATAGTGGCTTCGCCTGCTGTTCCTCGGAGTCGGAAAGAACAGTTAGGAACTTTCCCTAACCATTCCGTATTCTTATTTTTGATAAGAATACGTTCGCCAGTCCAAAAAAAATATTCAATTTCCCCTGGGGCATCAATTACGAATTTCCTGCCCGGAGGAAGATTAATCCATCCTGACAAACGATCGGGATAGATTTTTACTTTCACTGTTTCTCCAATGCGAGGCCAGATGTTTTGAGTGTCAGCCGCAATCCGGTAGGAAGTAGAACCGACGGTCCGTTTCGAATTCGAGACACCTATTATTGTCACTAATCCGATTACTGCTAGTAAAACCGGAATCCACCAAAGCCATTTAGAAACTCCCTTATCTTTCGCTGCAGATCCGTCAGCCAATTTATTTACCTCCTTTCGTAAACTTTTTCAGAAACCCAGCTAATATTTCTGGCGCGATTTTTTCAATCATCGCCCTGGTTTCCGGCGAAATATTCCATTTATTCTCGCTGATGCTCTTTGTCACCTTGCCGCGTTCGGTCTGGAGAATTTCTAAGGCCGTTTCATTGGAAACTCCCAACTGTTTTTTTAATCTATCAACGGTGTCAGCAACATGTTGGATTTCTAATGTTTCGGATTTTCTCTCCCGCTCCTCCTTTGCTTTTGACTCCAGGGATTCACCATATTTCCCGGTGGCCTTTATTTCTCCGATGTTTAACCTTTTCAGCTCTATTCCTAAATGCGAAATAGCCTGTTTCCCGTTGCCGTTCCTAATATCGTTGATTCCATCCCTTCTTTTTTCCACTTCAGTTTTGATAGTTGTAACCAACCCCGGTGGTAGTTTCCGTAATTCCTCTTCCAATTTTTCCCAATTTTTTCCAGCAATTTTTTTCTCTTCCGGCCTAACCGAAGGCCGAGGAACTTTAAAATAATGCAGGAGAATTTGGGTAGGAAATGGCCCGGGAATTGGGGACAAAGCGTTGCCAGCGATTGCCTTTATTAAAATAGCTACGGCATCATCTCCGGCTTTTAGTAATGCTTCCCCATCTTGTGGTCCTTCAATTGAAGAAATAGCCCACTCCCGGAGACGCTGAGCCACAATACCGGCCAAAATCTCCCAGACTCCTTTTTCTTTTTTTGACTTGATATATTCTATCAAAGCCTGTCCATCTTTCATTGGAGTCCAGGTGATTTCTAAGGGCACTAAAAATTCCGCAAAATCCGGAGCCCTTACCAATTGGCTAGATATTTCTTTTTCCGTGCTATTTTTTTTGGAAACATCTATCAGGATGTATCCAAAAATAAATGGGTACAGAAAAAAGAATCGCCATCCTGCCTCTTTGTATTCTGGAATAGGTTTCCCGAAAAAAGTAATCAAGGCAACGCATGGCGGGTCAGCTGGAATCTTCCTTAATCCTTGAAACCAAATACTCAGTCCTACTGCTATCCACAAAAACATTAAAAAAATACCCATTTCAACCACCATCCTTTCTTTTACAGTTTTTCTTTTATAAAATTATTAAAGAACTCGTTTCAAAATAAAAAACATTCTCATCTTGAAACAGTTATAAAAATAGCATAAAATTTATAAATTGTCAAATTAAAGCTCCCGTGGCGGAACTGGCAGGCACAATAATTAAAACACTCGAACATTGGCAAACGCTATGTGGTTTAGTATAATTGACATAATAATGAAACGATTAAACAAAGTACTAATAGAATGGTCTCCTAACTTTGCTTATGCAATAGGCCTTATCGCAACCGATGGGAATTTATCTAAAGACGGTCGGCATTTAAACATGACTTCAAAGGACAAAGATATGATTTTAACTTTTAAAAAATGCTTGGGGCTTAAAAATAGAATTGGGCGTAAAACCCGTGAAAAATCAAAAATTAAAAAATATTTTCAAGTCCAATTTGGTGACAAAAATTTTTATGAATTTTTATTATCATTAGGATTAACCCCCGCTAAATCAAAGACCATCGGCTCTCTAAATATACCCGACGAATATTTTGCTGATTTTCTTAGAGGGTGTATTGATGGTGACGGAAATATTAGTATCGCTTCGCATCCCGAAAGTAAACATATTCAACTACGAACCAGATTATTTTCGGCAAGTCCATTATTTTTAAATTGGATAAAGAATAAAATTTTCAATCAATTTAAAATTAAAGGAGGGTGGATTGAAATGAAAAGTGATATTTATGTATTAGCTTATGCGAAAGCCGACTCTATTAAATTATTAAATTTTATGTATTATCCTAAAGTAGAGAATTATTTGGAAAGAAAATATGTAATAGCTAAGCAATTTTTGGGCGAGTAGCCGAATTGGTATAGGCGCACGGCTTAGAACCGTGTTCCGAAAGGAGTGCGGGTTCGAATCCCGCCTCGCCCACTCACTTGTGCGGGGTTTCCCGTAAGGGTTAGAGGTTCAAATCCTCTCGGGAGCACTGATAAAAATTAAAAGGCGATGCCTGGCGCCAGGCATCGCCTTTTAATTTTGTGCCCCCAGTAGGAATCGAACCTACATTTCAAGCTCCGCAAGCTTGCATTCTATCCGTTGAACTATAGGGGCGGCTTCAATATAAATATATTAACAGAATTGACAAGAATAAAAAAATTGTTTAACCTACGTAAAAGTACGCTCTTTGAAAATATGTTCTTTTTTGGGGGAGCTTTCTTCCCTAAGGTTTGAAAACCGATGGAAAATTTATTTTTTGCCGCCATCGGCGCACTTCCTTTCCCTTAGGAAAGAAAAGACGTTCTGATTCACGCTCCCCCACCATTTTTAAAGTCCCGTTTTTATCGGGACTTTTTTATTGGTGCCGGGTCCCAGAATCGAACTGGGTACGCCTTCCTCTTCAGGGAAGCGCTCTGCCACTGAGCTAACCCGGCTTTTTTTATTCTATCAAATTCACCTGCTTGTCATAGGCCTTTTTGTCTCCCCGCGAGGAATCGAACCTCGATCGAAGGATTAGAAGTCCTCCGTTCTATCCGTTGAACTACGGGGAGATATTTTAGCAAACAGGAAAAAACACTTCTTGGCCCGCTAAGCTACGAGGGAAACACAAGAATTCATTTTACAGTTTAAAATTTTTAACCTAAAATTTCAATAGGTGGTTTGATTTCACTCATCAGAAACGGGGCGTAGTGTAGTGGCCGCACGAGTCTTTTGGGAAGATTTAGTCCGAGTTCGAATCTCGGCGCCCCGACCAATTGAAACAAACCAAATTTTCAGATTACTATTGTAATTCCGCGATCGTGGAATCACAATAGTAAATAAAAATAAGAATTAATAATCACATTTGAAATACCAATACTAAGTATGCTGCGTCTATTTAATACCCTAACCCATAAAATAGAAAAATTTAAACCCATCAAAGCCGGCTTGGTTAAACTTTATGTCTGCGGCCCCACGGTTTACAACTATGCCACCATCGGTAATCTCCGCGCTTATATTTTTGCCGACCTTTTAAGACGCTTTTTTGAATATCGCAATTTGAAAATCAAATACGTGATGAATATCACCGATGTTGACGATAAAACAATCCGCGAAAGCCAAAATCAGAAAAAAACTCTCAAAGCGTTCACTGATTTTTATTTGCGGGGTTTTATCGGCGATTTAAAATCCTTAAATATCAAACTGCCCGATGTTATGCCGAAAGCCACCGAGCATGTCCGAGAAATGATTAATCTTATAAAAATATTGCTCAAAAAAGGATTCGCTTATAAAGCTGAAGACGGGTCGGTTTATTTTAAAATATCAAAATTTCCGCAATACGGAGAACTGGCCCAAATTGAAAAACAAGATTTAAAGCCGAACATTGAAAATAGATTGAACGCCCAAGATGAATACAATAAAGAAAATATCAATGATTTTGTTTTATGGAAGGCATGGAAGCCGAGCGACGGCAAAGTTTTTTGGCAGACCGATTTGGGCAAAGGCCGGCCGGGCTGGCACATTGAATGTTCGGCAATGTCTATGAAATATCTGAGTCCGCATTTTGATATTCATGGCGGCGGCATTGATTTGATTTTCCCCCACCACACCAATGAAATCGCCCAATCCGAAGCGGCCACCGGCAAAAAATTCGTGAATTATTGGCTTCATAACGCCCATTTAATCGTGGAAGGGCAAAAAATGTCCAAGTCGCTCGGCAATTTTTACACGCTCCAGGATATTGAAGCGAAAAAAATAAATCCTTTATTATTAAGATTAATTTTGTTAAAAACCCATTATCGGCAAACTTTGGATTTTTCTTTCAAAAATTTTGACGAAGCCAAAGCCATTGCTTCAAAATTTTTGAATTTTCTCATTGAGTTGGATTTCGTAAAAAATAAAGAAAAAAACAATCTGAAAATAAAACCACTGATAACCGACTGCCGGACAAAATTTGAAGAAGCGTTTGATGACGATTTGAACATCAGCGCGGCGCTGGCGGAATTATTTAATTTTATGAATGGAATTAATAATTTAATGGGCAATCTTAATGCCGGCCAGACAAAAGAAATCAAAAAGTTTATTTTTGAGATTGACTCGGTTTTGGGCTTTATTGAGCCTTCTTATAAAGAATATCAAGCCAAGAAAACTGAATTGCTCAAAAACAAAAATATCCAATCTTTATTGGAGAAAAGGGATAAATTGAGAAAAGAAAAAAAATATTCGGAAGCCGATAAAATCAGAAACCAATTAATGGGGAAAGGGATTGTGGTTAATGACGCGCCTCAAGGAAATCAGATTCGTCTCAATCAACTTTTCTAGTTAACGGGAAAAAGATTCATCAAATTCCCGCATCTGGTCGCTGAATTGCCGGTTAAGATTGTTGATAGTATTGGTTTTAAGATTAAGGTCGGAAAGATTATTTGCGGCGGCTTGCCGATACTCGGATTTGGAGGTGGCAAAGGCCAAATTAAGATTGCCCAAAAACTGGTCAAGAATTGAGCTGTATTGCATAAGATTGGTTAACAAGGACATTTCCGTAGTGATGGCTTTCATCGCCAATTCCTGACTTTTAGAAGAAGGAACTTTATCCAAAAATTCCGCCATTTTCTGCACTTCATTGCCCAATTTGACGGCTTGATTCCGCACCTCCCGGTTTTTAGTTTGAGCATCCTCACTTAAGCTCAATGCTTTATCGTAATCGTTGCTTAAATCCAAAGAATTAATCTCTGCGATTTTTTCGGCGGTAGCTGAAGACAATTCGGCAATTTTTTGGCTGATTTCCGCTCCCCGTTCGCGGGCAGTCAAAAATTCAACCGGCGGCTTAGCCGGAGTTCTGCTCACCAAAAACCAAATTCCACAGCCAATGACGGCCAATAAAACCAAAATGATAATTGATATAACCCAGTTCGATGTTTTTCTTAAAAATTTTTTGTTCATTTTAGTATGGGGGTTGACTTCTAAACTATTATTTATAGTATTTATAGATTATATCCAATAATCGTGTCATAATAAAGAGGGAAAAAATCCCGCACTACAATAAAGATAATAAGATTATACTTGCGGGTATCGTATAGTGGCAATACCTCAGCTTTCCAAGCTGATGCCGGGGGTTCGATTCCCCCTACCCGCTCCGGTAACTTATCCCCAGCTCTATCGTTTTAACCTATGAAAGAAGAAGAATTAATCAAAAAGGCCCAAACCCGAGATCCGGAAGCTTTTGGTTTGCTTTATGACCAATACTTGCCGGCTATTTATCGGTTTATTCTATTAAAAATCGGGGATAAAGTCACGACCGAAGACCTGGCCCATCAAGTTTTCCTGAGCGCCTGGCAAAATATTGAAAAATATAAAATCCAGGGTTTCCCTTTCTCAAGCTGGCTTTACCGGATCGCCCATAACGCCGTAATTGATTATTACCGGACCGATAAAAAGAATCTTAATCTGGAGAGTATTGCAGAAACCGCGGCTGTTAATAATTTAGAAGAAAAAATAGATCAGGAATTTGAATTGAACATTATAAAGGCTGCCCTTAAGGAACTTCCGGAAGAACAGCAATCAATTATCATCATGAGATTTGTGGAAGATATGACTAACGAAGAAATCGCCGTAGCTCTTGGAAAAAATGAAGGAGCGATTAGGACTGCCCAACACCGATCTCTTGAAAACATTAGAAAAATCGTCAATGAAAAATATAATAGAAAAATTAAAGAAGTTTAAAAAAATTCTGCCAGACGCGGAATACAGCCAGCGCTCCAAACTGGTTATTTTGGCTACGTCCTTTTCCTCAGATGAACCCGGGGCGAGGTTCAAATTCTTAGAAAATATCATTGAGAGCCTAAAAAAATTCAGGCAAATACAACCGGACCCCGGATACAGCCGAATTTCAAAAGCGGCTATTTTGGCCGCTCCGGTTGTTTATCGAAAACTTCCATTGTTTAATAGACAGCTGGTTTTTACCGTGGCCGGACTGCTTTTGGTCCTGATTTCCGGCAATCTGATGCATAATTCAAATTTGAAACCCACGGCTCCCAATCTTAACGCTCAAGCCCTGGAAACCGAATTTAAAAATTTAAATATTGACATTCAACTGGCTAAAATTGATTATTCGCAGAAAACCAGTGAAACGGTTTCGCTGGCTCTTAAAGAGATAACATCAAAACAAACCAGCCACCTTAATCCGATTATTTTGGAGTCAGAACAAACTCAATTAAACAGCGATACCTCAAATAATAAAGATATAGATAATCTTTTAGACCAAATTTTATTATGAAGAAAATCCTGCAAACGCTAAGCGTTGCCAAAAGGACGCTAAGCGTCCTGACATATTTTATCCTGGTTTCCGCCGCTAGTTTAATAACGGTAAATTTCGCTTCCGCCAATCTCCAACAATCTTTTGACACCATCAAAGAAAGCGTTCAGGGAGTTAAGGACAGCACAACAAATTTAATAACCACCAAAGATTCAAATGCCTTAAGTCCCGAAGAAAAAGCGCAGCAGGAATTGAACCAGCGATTGGATATTTTCGCAAAAATTTTAGACCTTTCAATCAAGGAAGCCGAAGACACTATCAGCCAACTCAAGGCCTTGAATAATCTGGAAGAAAGAGCCATTTCTTTGAGAGAACAATTCCTCGGAGAATTTGAAGGATTCCTCAAGTTTTATAATGAACAAAAAGATATTTTGGGAAAACCCGAAGAAATCAATCTGGCAAAAATAAAAGAAATGGCTCAATCTTTCAAGGATTGGCGGGAGACGAATTATAATTCCGAATTAGCCGCCGCCACCGCTTTTCTTTTGATAAACCGGCAAAAAGCCACCTTAGAAATGGCAGGAAACAGATTCGCTAAAATATCTTCAGATGTGAAAAAACTTAAAAAAGCCAACCTTGAAGGCGTTGACGGATTAGAAAAACTATTAAACTTGGCCGCCGATTCCCTCAAAGAAGCCAAGGATTTTTATCAAAAAGCTAAAGACGGATTTTGGCTGATTGAAGAAAAACTTTCCGTCGCCAGCTCAACGCTCACCGGCGCTTCAACTCCGATTACCACTTCTTCCACCGAAAAAATAATTGTTCCGGAAATATCCGTTTCAATTGAGAATACCAGCTCGACTAACAGCACTTCCACCCCCTCAATTTCAATTGAGGACCAATTTTTGTCAATCAAAGGTCTGGTAGGAAATTCTTTAAGTAAAATTAAAGAAACTTATCAGATTTTTATTGAAATGAGTAATCTTGTCAAAAAGTTGCTCATTTGAGGACGCTCAGCGTCCTTTGATAATAAGTAGCTTTGTGAGGAAGCTACTCAAACAAAACTAAAAACCCTTCCGACATTATATCGGAGGGGTTTTTAGTTATTTCACGGATTTATTTAACCGCTTCTTTAAAAACTTTTCCAGCTTTGAATTTTGGTTTAATTGAGGCGGCAATTTGAATTTTTTCGCCAGTTTTAGGATTGACTCCCATTCGAGCCGCTCTTTTGACTACGCGAAAAGCGCCAAATCCCGTGATAGCCACCTCTTCCCCTTTGGCTAAAGTTTTAACAATAGTATCAAAAAGAGCATCAACCACCTCTTGGGATTGTTTTTTGGTCTCAAGGCCGGCCGCGCTCATTACTGCTTCTACTAATCCGTCTTTTTTCATAATAGAATTTATTCGCTTTTTAGTAATGCTTATCGACCTTTGGCCTTAAAAGCATAGCATAATACTAGAAAAACACAAGTTTGCAAAGTTTTAGTAAGGTCTCCTTGGATTCCAGCAAACCAAACTTGCCTTCGAAAACCAGAATATTCCGACTCCAGCGGTCGGAATTTCTTTTCCCTCGGCGCTGAAATTCGCCTGCGGCGAAACCAAGCTTTCAGCGCCTGCGGGATATTTTCTCAGACAAGTTTGGTTTGCTGTTATTTTTTCCACAAAATCTTTTCTTAGCCAGCCTGTTGAAGTGAAGCCATAAATTACTGAGCGAGGACGAAAGAAGTAGAAAAATATCGCTGTTTGAATCCCGAATCCGCCAGTTGGCGGATGAGGTTGAGTTCGATATTTTTCGTTGACTTCTAAGGACGAGCGAGGATAATTTATCTGAACGGAAATGGCTGGCGGAAAAGGTTTTGGGAAAAATCGCCCGAATCCTATCTGGCGTACTCCACCGCCCTGATTTCTCTGATAACATTAATCTTAATCTCGCCGGGATATTGCAATTCTGATTGAATCTTGGTGGCGATGTCTTTCGCCAAACGCAAAGCTCCGAAGTCGTCAATTTTTTCCGGAACCACGAAAACCCTGACTTCCCGGCCGCCGGAAACCGCGTAAGCCATTTTCACGCCTTCAAAACCTAAAACTAATTTTTCCAATTCTTCAAGACGCCGCAGATAATTTTCCAGAGTGTCGCGCCGGGCGCCCGGACGCGCGGTAGAAAGAACATCGGCCGCGGCCACGATGTAAGATTCAGATGTTGCGAAAGGATAATCCTCATGATGAGATTCCATCGCCTTGATTACATCCTCGCTGATGCCGTATTTTTTCAAAATTTTCCTGCCTAATTCCACGTGACTGCCTTCAACTTCGTGGTCAATGGCCTTGCCGATGTCATGAAGCAGGGCTCCTTTCTTCGCTACTTCTACGTTAACGCCCAGTTCCGAAGCCATCATTCCGGACAAATAAGTCATTTCAATGGAATGAAGCAAGACATTCTGGCCGTAACTGGTGCGATAATTAAGTTTTCCCAAAAGGAAAATAATTTCTTTGGGCAAATCAAGAATGCCAACCTCATAAGCCGCGGCTTCTCCGATTTCTTTGATGCGCTGGTCAAGCTCCTGTTTGGCTTCTTCAACTTTTTCTTCAATTTTCACCGGCTGAATGCGGCCGTCGCGAATCAATTTCTCTAAAGCCATTTTGGCGATTTCACGCCGCAATGGATCAAAAGAAGAGATGGTGATGCTTTCGGGAGTTTCGTCAATAATCACTTCAACTCCGGTTAAACGCTCCAAAGCCCTGATATTTCTGCCTTCCCGGCCGATAATTTTACCCTTAAGTTCTTCATTGGGGATAGTTACCGTGCTGGTTGTCAGGTCAGCCACATGAGAACGGCTATAACGCTGGAGCGCCGTCGTGATTACCTCCAGGGACTTCTTTTCAACTACATCCCTTTTTTCTTTTTCAAATTTCTGTAGCACAGAAACCAATTCATCGTGATGAAAATTTTCCAAATTTTTAAGAAGTTGCTCGCGGGCTTCCTGATGGCTGAGCCCGGAAATTTTTTCCAATTTTCCAACGGCGTCTTTTTCCAGTTCTTCAATCTTGGTTTTCGCGACCTTCAATTCCTCCAATCCTATTCCCAGATTTTTTTCCCGGCCGTCAACATCCAAGCCTCGTTGGTCTAAAAGGTCTTCTTTTTTTAGTAATCTTTCTTCAACTCGGTCAAGTTGAACCTTGTGATTTTTGTCTTCCTGCTGGGCTTCTTCTAAGAGATTTATCGCCCTATCTTTGGCGGCTGAAATTATTTCTTCAGCCTGAGATTTGGCGGTTTTGACCTGCTCCCGGAGTTTGACTTCGGTTGAATCCAGCTGGCGAAGCGCGAAGAATTGCCTGATAAGATAACCCAAAATCAACCCCACCACTACCAAACCTCCCGCTAACAAAGGGGTTAGAGTCATAAATATGATTGTTAATTAAAAAATTCATTAATAAAAAATAAAAAGTTTCGACTTTTAAAAATTATAAAGTAGAATAAAGAGAAATGCAAACAAAAGGCGAAAAAATCCATATAATCGGAGTCAAAGGAATCGGGATTTCGGCTTTAGCGCAGTTTTTTGCGAAAGCCGGAGCTAAAATAACCGGCTCAGACAGCAAGGAAAAATTTCCGGCTGACGCCGCTCTCAAACGGCTGAAAATACCGATAAATTCATTTTCTCCCAAAAATATCAATCCAAGCCTTGATTTGGTCGTTTATTCTTCGGCTTATAATCAAAATCATCCCGAAATCAAAAAAGCCGTTAAACTGGGAATTCCTTTAAAAAACTACGGCCAGACCTTGGCGGAAATTTTTAATCAAGGAGAAAATAAAATTTTAATCGCCGGCTCTCACGGCAAAACCACGACCACGGCTTTAGCAGGGTATCTTTTAAGCGCTTCCGGCTTCAAACCAACTATTTTTCTGGGCGGCGTAAGTAATAATTGGCAAAGCAATTTTAAAAAAGGAGAAAATAAATGGCTGGTTGCCGAGGGCGATGAATACCAGAAAAAATTTCTTTTCTTGAAACCCGATTATCTTTTAATTACCAATATTGACTTTGACCATCCGGATTCTTTCAAAAATAGAAAGGAATACCGGCTGGCTTTTGAACAATTAAAAAAACAAACCGCGAAAAAAGTTTTGGCCGGTCAAAAAATTTCTCCGGCCTTCAAAAAATTCTTGACGAAAATTGATTTTCCTTTATTGGGAGATAAAAACAAAGAAAACGCTTTCTTGGTTTATCGGCTGGCCAAAGAATTGAAAATCCCTGACCGTAAAATCAAAACCGCTTTTGAAACTTTCAAAGGAGTAAAACGCCGGCTGGAATTTTATATCAAAAAACAAAAAATAATAATTGTTGATGATTACGCCCATCATCCAGAAGAAATCAAGGCTACTTTAGCCGCGCTTAAAGAAAAATATCCTGATTACAAACTTTTAGCGATTTTCCAGCCTCACACTTTTTCGCGCACCAAAATTCTGCTTAAAGAATTCGGCCGATGTTTCCAAAAAGCCGATTTTGTTTATCTTTTGCCCACTTTTGCTTCGGCCCGCGAACAAAAACCGAAAAAAAATATAGATGGGCTTCTTTTGAAAGAAGTAAGAAAACACCATACCCAGGCCAAATCCACGCCTTTTGAAACCAAATTTTTTGCTAATGAGGTAAGGAAATTAAAGAAAATTAACTCAAAATTGATTATCCTAACCTTGGGCGCGGGTGATGTTTATAAAATAGCGGAAAAAATAGCAAACTGACCGGAAATTCTGGCAGGCCTCAAAAAAAAAGATTTTAACTACGAACAATAATTTAAAAAGCCCCGATTAAATCGGGGCTTTTATTTTTAGCCAAACAAATTTTTTTGAGCCAAAGGCGGTTTATTTTTTTCTCCCTCGGAAAAAATTTTGACAGTGCCGTATTCGCCGTCATAGCCGGGCAAAACAAATAATTCTTTTTTTCTGACTTTCATAATTCCTTCAACGATTTTCGGCAAAGTTATTTTTGACAGCTCGGCTTCGGCTAAATCCAAAAGGATTTTAAATTCATTGCCGCCTTTGAAAACCAAATTTTCATATTCTTCCACCACTAATTTTGTCGCTTTGCCACGACCCAAAGATTCGGCAATAATTTCCCGCAAAGGCACCAAACTTTTGAAAGGAATCGGGTTTTTGGGCTTAAAATTTTCTTCGCGATCCGCCAATTCCTCCACCCGCGACATTACGCCGATAGTTAATCGTTTGCCGCAAACAGGGCAGAGGCCGTGGCATTTTTTGGTTTCTTTAGGAGACAATCTCACCTGGCAAAGCCGATGGCCGTCGTAATGATATTTTCCTTCTTCGGGAAAAAATTCAATGGTGTATAAAAATTTTTCTTTGTCTTTCTCTTTGAGAATTCTTTTAATTTCGTCAAAAGAAAGTTTTTCCGGCTTGATTTCAAAAACGCAGGCCTCGCGGCCGAGATTAGGCAAGCTGTGAGCGTCTGAATTGGAAATCAAAGTGTATTTATCCAATTGAGACAAACGCCAGTTCATGGCCGGGTCGCTGGAAAGGCCAGTCTCTAAGGCGAAAATTTCACCGGACATTTCCTCAAAACATTCTTCAACCGAATTAAAACCGGACATTGAACCAAAAATGGAGAACCAGGGCGTCCAGGCATGGCAAGGTATTAAAAAACATTTCGGGTCAACCTCTAAAATAATTTTCAAAAGTTCTTTGGGGTCAAGGCCCAAAATCGGCCGGCCGTCAGATTTAATATTGCCTATAAAGCCGAGCTGAGTATTTATTTTTTTAACCGCTTCCAAATTCGGCGCAAAAATCAGATTATGAACGCGCCGTCCTTTATTATATTTGGTATAAATACTGGAAATCTCGGAAGTTAAAATAAATCGAGTGGCGTCCGCCGATTTGTTGGATTTTAAAGCAAAAAGTCCCGGCTCGCGTTCCTCAAGTTTTTTTTGAATTTCTTTAAACCAGGCGGGATGAGTAAAGTCGCCCGTGCCTAAAATAGTGATGCCTTTTTTCTGCGCCCAGATATCCAAATTTTCCAAAGTCATTTCCTTGGAAACCGCCCGCGAGTAAGGAGAATGAATGTGAAAATCGGCAATATAGCGCATAAGAATACTGTTATTATACTCAAATTTTCTTGTTTTGGCTATATTTTGGGTGTTTTAGCCACAAAATTTGACAAAACAATTAATTTGTTAGATACTAAAAAATAGGTATATAAGTATTTGATTGAACATTAAAAATTAAAAAGGAGATTGTTATGTCTATTATATGGCGGAATATAGGAAGTCATACTCATTTTTTGAATTGCAAAAACGGACAGATTGTTTCAATTAAAGCAGACGATATCAAAGCGAAAAGGATTGCAAATAAGCCGGATGATTATGAATTTGACAGCGACACCAAAAACTTTTTCAAAAATATAAGCGGCCAATATAATTCTAGGTTGTGCCGAAAAAATTTGATTAAGCTTGGTCTTGCGTTTGATTTCCCGACAACGGTAAACATTGAATTAAGCCGAAGATGCTCATTAAGATGTATCCATTGCTACGTTGGGAATAAAAATTTGTGTTCTTCTGAACTGGGCTTTCTTGAGCGGATGAACGAATCTGGTATCGGCGATTTTTTTGACGAACTTAAAGCTTTGGGAGTTTTTCTTATTGTTATAAGTGGCGGCGAGCCGTTTATTAGCAAAAGTCTTCGGAGTCTATTGCAAATAGCGACAGAAAAAGGGTTTTTGGTAGAAATATTTAGTAATTTGCAATACTTGCCTGGATGGTTTCTATCTAATGAATGCGGAAATTTTAGAATAGGCAGAATACAGACATCAGTTTATTCTTCTGTTCCAAAAATTCATGATGATATAACAAAAAGTTCGGGGTCGCTAAAGCGTACTCTCGGGAATCTTCATTCACTGGTAAAAATGGGATATTTTGTTGAAGTGGCAACACCTCTAATGAAAAGAAATTTTGACTCGTGGGAAAGTACTAAACTTTTCTTTGAGGAAAATAAAATTGCTCAAAATTTTTCTTGGCCGATAACCAATGAATATTATGGTCAGGCAAAAAAGAGCCAATTAAATATTTCCAGTGAGAACCTAAGAGATTTTGTAATGAAGAATCCGGGTTTTATTTCGGAGACACAAAATTCTAATCGCAATGAGCATGTTTGTGAAGCTGGAAAAGCCATATTTGCAATATCGGGAAATGGCGATGTTTTTCCGTGTGGTCAGTTGCCTTTGCCAGTTGGGAATATTTTTTTGAAAAATAAAATCAAAGAAATTGTTTACGGGAAAAGCATGCTAAAAATCGGGTCGTTAAAATGGAAAGATATTCCGGCAAAAAAAGTTTTTAATTTTTGTCCGGGTATCAATTATACCGATACGGGGAATATGTTAATACAACCAAAGTATATGCTGAATGCGATAATGCATTTTTGCAAAAAATGAAAGGAGGCAAAAAATGAAAAAGTCAGTGAAAAAATCGGTAAAAACGGTTTGGTCATCGACTAAGGCATCTTCCCATGGAGGATGTCGTTCGCGTAATATCTCAAAGTAGTAATTACGCTAACAGCAAATCGGGAAAGTGGCTCATTCACTTTCCCGATTTTTTATTTAGTAAGCAGAATGTTATTATTTAAAAATAATGATTTCTCTGATAATTGAAAAAATTAAAAAAGAATATAATCTCAAAAATCCTGTTTTTTTGAAAAAACTTGAGACACGAGGAAAACGGAGCGCTTTTTTAATCGGAAACGACAAAAATAAATATGTTATTAAAGCTGTTCCAAATAACAAAGAATTGATTGAGAGATTGGAATTTGTATCTAAAATTAAGAAACAAGGCGTTAATCTTCCTGCTATTATTAGCACGAAATCAAACAAAAAATATTTTTTGCAATCAGGTGATATCTTATTTTTGTCAAAATTTATTAATCAAAAAGAAAATCGTCCATCGCGATATTTTTTTTCGGAGCTTGGTCGCATTGTCGGCGAATTACACAAAATTAAAATTGGAAACAGTAAAATTCCTGAAGTAGATGTTAAAGGAAAAATTAAAAGACTGAGAGCAACCTTTTCGAAAAAGAAGATAGAAATCAAAATCAGAAAAGAAATAATCTCTTTTTGTGATTCATTTCCGCCCATATTTGGCGCAACAACCGGCTTAGTCCATGGCGATATTAGTTATTTCAATGTTTTAGGCAGAAAAAAACTTTTTTTAATTGACCTTGATGATATATCGTGGGGCCCGATTGTTTATGATCTTGGGATAATGATTGCTTTTATGTTCAATATTATTCCTTTTGATTTTCCTAAACTTGGAATGAAAATGGAAAAAATATCAAAACCTTTTTTTTTAAAAAGCGAATTTGAGCTTTTTTTGAAAAACTATTCTCAAAAAATTAAATTGTCAAAAAAAGACATAGAAATTTTACCCCAAATGGCTATGTTGGCCTGCGCGGAAAATATTTATTTCGACGATAGGATATTCAAGTGGAATTATAAAAGATTTAAAAAAATTGAGGAAGAAAAAGATTTGATAAAAGCTTTATCTCAAAAATATCTATAAAAAATCAATCTCGGGAATCTTAGAATTTAAATAATTTTTTTACTTCCAAGCCGCTGATCGGCAAAGCGTTTTTATCGACAATTTTCAAGCCGTTATAATTTTTCGGGTTATGGGAAGCGGTAATCATTATTCCGCCGCCGGCTTTTAATTTTTTCACCAAAAAATAAAACATCGGCGTGGTGGCCAAACCCACTTCAATAGTTTTGAGTTTTGTCTCCCTTCGGGAGATATCCCGTAGGGATAAATTTTTATTTTTGAATCCCGTTATAACCGCTTTGTATAAAACAGGGGAACTCAAACGGGCATCATGGGCGACTACGATTTTTCCTTCCGGAAAAAAATCAGCCAATTTACCAACGATTTCCGAAATTACTCTTTCATTAATCTCGGACGGATATTTTCCCCTGATATCATTGGCCTTGAAGATGTTAGGATTAATTTTAATCATTTGTTATTAGTCCCTATTCCCTAGTTACTGATTACTTGTTACTAGTCGCTATTATTATCTGTTGTCATCTTGTTAATTCTAAATTAGAATTAAATTAATGGCAAAAGAAAAAAGAGCAAAGATGAAAGAAATGAATTCTTCGCTTCATCCCGAAGCCAAAAAAAGCGTTTTCGCGATAATCTTCATCGGCCTGGCGGCAATTCTGCTTTTGGCCAGTTTCAGACAAGCCGGCCCGGCCGGCAATTTTCTTTACCGCGCCTTGGATTATCTTCTGGGCTGGGGATATTATCTTCTGCCCATGATTTTATTATTGACCGCTTTGGCCATTCTCACTGCAAGGCAAAAAAAAATAGTCGGTAACACTTTAGTGGGCGCTGTTTTGTTTGTGCTTTCCGGTTTGGGCATAATTGATTTATTGGCGAGCGACGGCGGAGGTTTTATAGGAAAATTTGTCGGCGCCTTGGAAATTCCTTTCGGAAAAACCGCCAGTTTGGTTATCACTGCAACTTTATTAATTGCTTCAATAATCATCACTTTTAACGTTCCTTTAAGAATTCCGCGGCGAGTTAAGGAAAAAGACATAGAAGAAGAACCCGAGGAACCGGATATGAAAGAACCGGCTGAGGAAACCCATGTCGCTATAGCAAAAACTTCGGAAATTCCTTTATCTAGACAAGAAAAGAAAGAAAGAAAAGAAGAGAAAGAAGAAGCTGAGGAAATTATCATCCCTAAAAAACCTTTGGTTTTTAAAAATTATGTGGCGCCGCCGTTGGATTTGTTAAAATCTTTCAGCGAAAAACCCAGCATCGGCGACCTGCGGGCCAACGCCAATATCATTAAAAGAACTTTAGAGGGATTCGGTATTCCGGTGGAAATGGGTGAAATCACCGTCGGGCCGGCGGTAACCCGTTATACCTTAAAACCGGCTGAAGGCGTCAAACTTTCAAGAATCACCGGCTTAAACCAGGACCTGTCTTTAGCCTTGGCCAGCCACCCCATAAGAATTGAAGCCCCGATACCGGGCAAATCATTGGTCGGCGTTGAAGTCCCGAACAAAGCCGCGGCCTTAGTGAGATTGGGCAGTTTAATAGCTTCGCCGGAATTCCAAAATTCCGGGCCTTTAGGTTTTGTTTTGGGAAGAGATATTGACGGCAAACCGATTTTCTCCAATATTGATAAAATGCCTCATTTGCTTATCGCCGGCGCGACCGGTAGCGGCAAATCGGTAATCATTCATTCGCTTCTAATTTCCCTGCTTTATAAAAATTCTCCTTCCACCCTTAAACTTATTTTAATTGACCCAAAAAGAGTGGAACTTTCAAATTATGACGGCATTCCCCACCTTATCGCTCCGGTCATCACCGAAAGCAAATTAGCCATCAATGTTTTCCGCTGGGCCATAGAGGAGATGGATCGGCGCTATAAAATTCTTTTGGAAGCCGGCAACCGCGACATTCAAGGATATAATGCCAAAGCCTCGCTCAGCGGGGCCAAAGCCGAAGAACCGCTGCCTTATATTTTAATCGTAATAGATGAACTGGCAGATTTGATGGCGACCTATGGCCGGGAAGTGGAAGGGTTAATCATCCGCCTGGCGCAAATGGCCCGCGCCACGGGTTTACACCTGGTTGTTTCCACTCAAAGGCCGTCGGTTGAAGTGGTCACCGGCCTCATCAAAGCCAACATCACCTGCCGTATCGCCTTACAGGTGGCAAGCCAGATAGATTCACGAACGATTCTTGATACCGCCGGCGCGGAAAAACTTCTGGGCCGAGGCGATTTGCTTTTTGTATCCTCGGAATTTTCCAAGCCGAAAAGAATCCAAAGCTGTTATGTCACTGAAGAAGAAATAAAAAAAGTCATCAACTTTATCAAAACCAATAATAAACCGGAGGCAAGCGATTCGGAAAAAGAATTGGAATTACCGGACAATGACCAGAATAATAACGAATCGCCTTTTTCTATTTTTAATAGGTCCGATGAAGACGACGATGATGAACTTTTTGACGAAGCCCTGGAAGTGGTCAAAGCGGCTCAAAAAGCGTCGGCTTCACTACTCCAGCGCCGCTTGAAAGTCGGTTATGCCCGGGCGGCCCGGCTCTTGGATATTATGGAGAATAGAGGGTTGATCGGTCCGGGCGAAGGCGCAAAACCGAGAGAGGTTTATTTTGATAAAGTGGACAGCGACGACAGCAACCCGTTATAATAAATGTAAAATTCAAAATCAACAATTACTGTAATTACGTAATTACAGTAATTACTGTAATTTTTACTATGTTAACCGAAATTCTTCAGGATAAAAATATTAATTTAGCCAAACTTTCGGAATCAACCGGCATCTCGGAAAGATTTTTAAAAGCGCTTATTGAAGAAAAATACGAAAAATTGCCGGCGGCGCCTTACATCCGAAGTTATCTTTTTAAAATCGCGGATGCCTTGAACGTTGACGGGCAAAAACTTTGGCAGGAATACCAAAAAAATACCCAACTTAGAAAATCCGGAACAAACGATCATCTGCCAATTAATCGCTTCAGCCCCAAGCCCTTAAACAAAAAAATTATTTTCGCGCTGATTTTCGTAATTTTAGCCGGCTATCTGGCTTTTCAATACAACTTTTTTTTGGGAAAACCGACCTTATCGCTTCTCGGCCAATTAGCCAGTTCAACCAGTCCGATTACCGACCCTAATCTCAAAATAGAAGGCCGCGTGAAATCCGGAGACCAATTAATGATAAATAAAGAAAACACTTATATTGATGAAAACGGATATTTTCAAAAAGATTTTCCTCTTCAGCCGGGGCAAAACAATATTCAATTTCAAATAAAAAGATTTCTCGGTCGGGAAATAACAATTACTAAACAAGTTTTATACTTACCAAAGTAATTACAGCAATTACAGCAATTACAGTAATTACAGTAATTCGCGAACACTATTATGGACAAAACCAATAAAGACAAAGATTTTTCCGATTTAATTGAAAGTTTAAAAACTAAATTCGGCGAAGGATCTATAATGCGGCTCGGAGATAAAAAAATCGGCAAAACCGAGGTCATCCCTTCCGGCTCTTTTTCTCTGGATTTGGCTTTGGGAGTAGGCGGTCTGCCCTGCGGCCGGATGGTGGAAATTTACGGCCCGGAAATGTCGGGCAAAAGCACTTTAACTCTTCATGCCATTGCCGAGCTTCAAAAAAAAGGCGGCAAAGCCGCTTATATTGACGCCGAACACGCTTTTGATATTGATTACGCAAGAAAACTTGGGGTAAAAACCGACGACCTCTTACTTTCTCAGCCGGACAGCGGCGAAGAGGCCCTGAATATCGTTGAAAGTCTGGTAAGGTCAGGAATAATTGACTTAATCGTAGTGGACTCGGTGGCGGCTCTTACTCCCCGCGCGGAAATTGAAGGCGAAATGGGCGATCAATTTATGGGCTTGCAAGCCCGGATGATGGGCCAGGCCCTGCGAAAATTAACTGCCATTACTTCCAAATCAAAAACCGTCATTATTTTTATCAACCAAATCCGGATGAAAATCGGAATTATGTTCGGCAATCCCGAAACGACTCCCGGCGGCCGCGCTTTGAAATTTTTCTCTTCAATTAGAATTGATATCCGGGCCAAAGCCAAACTGAAAAAAGGCGAAGAAATAATCGGCCAGCTGGTGCATGCTAAGGTAGTCAAAAATAAAGTGGCAGCGCCTTTTAAAATCGCCGAGTTTGAAATTATTTTCGGCGAAGGAATCGTCCCGGAAGCCGATGTTTTGAATACCGCTATTAAATACGGCAGTGTCATCAAATCCGGCAACACTTACAGTTTCAATAAAGAAAAATTAGGTGTCGGTCTTGAAGCCGCCAAATTAAAATTAAAAGAAGACAAAAAACTTTTGGAAGAAATAAAAAAACAGACCCTCACCGCGGCCCAAACACCGGCTAAAGTATAATAAAAATCTCAAAAAGAAACATCTATTAATGTTATCTATTATCAAGGTTTAACCTCAAGAGAAACCCATAATTTCCGTTTCGCGCCCTGCCGTTCGCTTTTGTTTGCCGCACGTTTGCCTAATTTTCGCGGATGTTCCCAATATGCTGTGTACGATATTGATTTCTTGCTTGCAAATTCGGGCTTTCTCATTTAATTATTGCTGCTTGGACTTCTTATAAATTAAATCATGGTGATCAAAATCAATAAAGCGCAACTCGCCCTGATGAAATTCGTAGATTAAAACAAAAGAGCCGACATGCACCCGTCGGCGGTTTCTTAAAGTGTAGCGGAGCGGCTTGCCGATATTCGGCTCGCGAAGAATTTTGATTATCTGTTTTTCGACTCTATCAAATATATCTTTATTTCTCTTTTTGAGTTTCTTGAGAGCGTCTTCAACCTCACGGGAATATATAATTCTTACAATATCTCTATAGACATTCTCGGCCATATCAGAGATTTCTTAACCATCCTTTCATCTCACTAAACGAAGAAAAAGAACGGCCGTGTCCCCGATCAAGCTCACGGCTAATACGCTCCCATCGGCGCAAGACAGACGGCTTAATATTTATCTCATCCAGCTCGAAAAGGGTCTTTCTCAAAAACCCCATTTCCTTTTCAAGAAGCGATTGTCTCTGAATGATGTTTTGATATTCTTTTTTAGGAATAGTGATAGTGACCATATGTCTTATTTTATCATACCCAAAAATCGAAAGTCAATTGAAGACAAAAAACTTTTGGAAGAAATAAAAAAACAGACCTTAGTAATAGCCCAAACACCGGCTAAAGTATAATAAAAATCTCAAAAAATTATTGAGGTTCAACCTTGATAAAATATTTCAACGGCTCAACGGGAATTCCCGTTGAGCCGTTGATTTTGAAATCTCGCATTAATTCGTACTGATATACTTAAGTATATCAGCTTCGTAGATTACGATGGATTTGCTCCGACTTTGTCGAGAGTCTCCGACAGGAGTCGCGAGTCATCGGACCTCGATGAAATCGGGACAATTTTGAATCGCTTCTAGAAACTATTGAGGTTCAACCTTGATATATTACAATCTATTTTTGTTTTTTGAACTCGCTAACTCCTAAATCGCGGCAAATTTTTCTGGCTAAAAAATCATCAATTTCATTATGCCGCGGCACGGTAGAAGAACGTTTGATCAAGGGATTAAAAAAGACGCTGTGTTTCGCGCCTTCTCTGATGAATATGCATCCGTTTTTAACAATATAACTGATTAAGGTTTTCCGCTTCATTATAAATAATCTATAAAGAAACTGAAATTGATTCACGAGTTATTCCGCCGGCGCGAGCTTCTTTTTTCGCGAGAGCGCGGTTGGTTTCAAGAATCAACAAAACCGCCTCTTTGAGGTTTTCTTTGGTTTCTTTGAGGGTTTTCCCTTGTGTATTCACTCCCGGGATTTCTTCAATCCAGCCAAGATACCATTTTCCGCTTTTTTTGTATATTGCCGTAAATTGTCTAGACATATAATTATTATTTTAGCGTGTTAAAACTTTTTGTCAATTTGAATTATCAAGGTTCGACCTCGATAATGTACTTCTTAGATAATTATAAAATAAAAAGATATTCTTCCTCACTGATATACTTAAGTATATCAGTGAGGAACTTATTACCCGGTGGCGGGGGTGAAAACACCAAGAGATTAAAAGAAAGCCGCGGAGAGATTGAAAGAAGGGGAAATAACCGTAGAAGACAAGAAATTCTATGAGGGATTTTTTGATGAGATCGGGGAGGAGATAAGGAAATTGAAGGGAACGGGAGAGGGGGATAAAAAGCAAGATTAAATTATAGGCGGCAGGCTGTCTCCGTTGAAAGGCTTCGAGGGGTAGGTTTGCGGATGGAGACTGCGATGAGTTTTAGGACTACCTATAAATTCTAAATTATTGAGGCTCAACCTTGATAGAAGAATTGTTTTTTCCCGTGACTCCTAATTCACACTTAACCCCGTATCAGCACTCGCGCCACAATTTCCTGAATTTATTGTTAATGCTCCGATTGGAAGCGTTCCCGCGGTTGTGCATCTGTAAATAATATTAGTGCCGCTATTTACACTTACAGTTCCAACGACTTTTAATTTATAACTTCCCGGATCCGCCGTCCCGATGCCGACGTTGCCGGTTATTGCTACATCCCCATTTTCTGCCGTATCAACTCCACGCACCTTTTGGTAAAGCTCTTGGATACCTTTAGTATTGATTGCAGTCAGGTTGCCATAAGAAAGACCCTTTAACCCTTGCCCACCTATAGAAACAAGTTCCGGAATTATCCCTTCAACCTCTTGAGCCACGAACCCAATTTGAGGCAATCCGTCAGCGTTCATTTCGTAAGAACGCGGTTGAAGTTTTAATAGATCGGCCAAACCATACTCAATTGGCCGAATGTTGGATTTTAAGGAGATGTCAGAAGCGTTTGTCCAAACGCCCGCTGAGGAAAGATAACCCTCATTAGTGCCATTATAGAAATACATATCACCGGAGTAATTCATATACATCTTTCTGTGGATAGTACCATCATATCTCAGTTCCATTCCTGCCGTTGTAGCGCCGGAAACATTCTGATAAACAGTAAAACGTGACCCCGGTCCCGTCGTCCCGATGCCGACGTTGCCGCCTTGTTGTATAACCATTCTCTCGTTTCCAATTGCTCCCGATATATTTGCTGTACCTACATTAAATCTGAGGTCACCGTAGGAAAATATATTGCTGAGATTACTAGCCGCATCATACATCATGCCGCCATCGCCAGAGGAAACGGAACTTAAATACATTTTTGAAGAATACGAATTAGACAAACCCTCAAATCTGGTCGTCAGATTCCCACTTGGATGCTTGACGTGTAAAAGGCTCCCCGGCCCCGTCGTCCCGATGCCGACGTTGCCAGTTGTTGAAGCAATCGCCAACCGAGTAGTGCCGTTTCCACTTACAATTTCAAAATTATCTGCTCGTCCAGCAACTCCACTGCCGACTTGTCCCAAAACCCATTTTTCAGTTCCGCCTTCTGTAAATCTAACCCAATGTCCATTTCCAGTTCTCGCATCTTCAAGCGTAAGAGCATAAGTTTGGTCAGCATTACTTATTTGCAATTTCGCCCCCGGCACCGTCGTCCCGATGCCGACGTTGCCGGAGGAATCAATCCTCATTCTTTCCGAACTGGCTGTCGTGAATATGATATCGGCAAGCGACCCGACAGAAGGCGAATACAAATTGTCTATATAGAAAGTATTGGCAGCGTCCGCATTAATGATAGTAACTATAATCTGGTCTATCGCATCTTTATTGGCATTGGTTACCGTCGATATATCCCAAGTAATAGTTTGATATGTGTCTGCTGAAGCAATATTAGGCGTTGTTTCAGTGGTCGTTCCGCCGCTATCATGGATGCCTATCTTGATATTGCTTCCAGGTCTTGAGGCACGAATATCAAACTTGATCTGAGTTTGGTTAGATAAATCTATCGTAGGCGATACGGTGCGGGTGAGGGTTTTGTTGAGTGAAGTCGTTATCGCTGCCACCGCCTTCAACGCATAACTTCCTTGAGTTTTGATTGTGGCTTCGGAGTAGGATTGGAGATTTCCTTGAGGATTTTGTAATTCAGTTCCAGCATTATTATTATAGAGTCCTAAGACTTCTGTTGCAGTTAAAACAAAATTATAGATACGAACATCATCTATTGAACCATTAAATCTATATGCAGCACTGCCATCCCAATTTCCTCCAATATACGCCGTAGAAAGAACAGTAGCAAATGTATAACTTGTAGTAGAATCTTGTAATGTGCCATCCACATATAATTTTAATAGATTCGTTCCATCATAAGTTACAGTAATAAGGTGCCATTCATTTAAAGGTAAAGTATAATTAGTAGACCAATCATTTGAATAGCCAGCAACTCGTAATGGAGTAGTGGAAGATGTTCCGCCTGCGTCTATAGCCCACCCCTTATTAGTATCTCCTGTTCCATATCCAAAACTGAATGTTCCACCAATAGCATTTCTTGATGTAAGATATACCCAATGACTAACAGACCTCGCTGTATTGACAGCAGGAAAACCCGTAGAACCAATCGCTACTGCTCTTACTGGTGAAACACTGCACAAAAGTGCACCATTTATTTTTCCTGTTGTATCTAATGTATCTGTATTAGCATCAGCAGTTCCTGCGTTAGCACTCATTGAATCTACCACAACTGTAGTAGCAGCATTATCATTCATCTTCCAATGAGATATTGGATTAGCTATAGTAGCATTACTCACATACGCCACCTGTGCATTGGCGTCGGAGGAGTATTCCATATAATCAAGAGTTTTGGCTGCTATAGCGCCTGACAGCCACATCTTGGTAGTTTTCCCGGTGTCTTGGATTCCGGTTGTCACAATAGAGCCGTTTACATCCAAGGTATCACCCGGGCTGGCGGTGCCGATCCCCACGTTCCCGGCATTGGTGTTGTAGATATTGGTGGAGGAAGCGGCCCAGCCCACGCCTCCAAGAACAGACCAAACGCTGTTGGCATAACCCCGGAAAGCGCTGGAGGAAGTATTGTAATAGATAGACCCGTTCTGGGCTCCGGCCACGGGGTCGGTGATCAACTGGCCCACGTTGAGGAGATTGGAAATGTTGATGTCTTTCCATTTGTAAGTGGCATCACCCAGGGAAAAAGAATTGTTGGTATTGGGAATCAAACTATCGTCAAAGGTGGCGGCGGACACTCTGCCGATGGCGATCTTAAGGGCTCTCGTTATCTGCTGGTAGGGATTCTGACTGTTGTAGGTTAAGGCAATATTGACTTGGACAATGGCGTGGGCATTAGGGTTTTCGTATTTGATGGCCTCAAACTGGGCAACCTTGACCTGGCTGTTGGTGATAGGAATGACTTCTCCTGTGCCCTGTTGGAGATAGATGCCGTTGGCGTCGGAGGAGATAACGGTGGGGTCTAAAGAGGAAGAAGCCATTCTTAAGACCAAACTGGAAGAAGCGACTCCGGCCGGATTTTGGATATTGGCGCTGTCCCGGACGAGCCGCTGGATAGTTGACTGGACGAACGACAACTGCTGGGTGAGCTCGGAATCAGCCGAAGTCTGGGTCTGAACTCTGGTGAAAGTAATGAGGACGCCGGAGAAGACGCCGACGGAGATGGCAAAGATAACGGTGTAGATTAATAGTTCGATGAGAGTATATCCTGTATTAGATTTATTCATATTACTTTTTCTACAATAAAACAATTTTAAATTTAAAATTTTTAATCAATGACTAAATTTTTAATTTTTAAACATTGAAAATTAAATCATTGAAAATTCATTAGAAATTGAAAATTAGAAATTGAAAATTTCTATTATCAGTTAGCTGCCTGAGAAGGGGAAACAAAAACCCCGCTCTGATGGGGCGGGTTGGCCAAACTGCTGTTCAAATCAAAAACCACCTTGACCAAAAAGGCCACGGTGAGAATCAGGAGGAGGTTGATTATCGCTAAGCGGCGGACCTGTTTACTGGCTCCGCTTTGGCTCTCTCTCTCTCTCTCTCTCTCTCTCTCTCTCTCTCTCTCTCTCTCGGGACCTGTGACAAAGATTGGAAGAAGTGAAATAGTTTCATAACAATATTATAACATAGCGAAAAGTTTTTTCACGACCGCAGCGGTTTTTTCGGGGTCGTGCCTGGCAAAACCCCGCGGCCGCAAGAGATCAGCTTTTATTAAAACCGGCTTTCGGTTTATTTTTTTGAAATCATTTTCCACCCAATAAGCTTTCTCCAAAGCGTAAGGCCGCAATCTGGCCGGAGCGGGTTTTTTATTATTGACCACTATATAATCCAAGACCCCTTCCCCTAAATAATTTTCCAAAACTTTCAAAAAATCCGAAGTCCGAAAGCCGTCGGTCTCCCCGTATTTGGTCATCAAATTAACAAAATAAATAATTTTAGCCTTGCTATTTTTTAAAGAATTTTTTAATCCTTTCACCAAAAGATTAGGGATTAAACTGGTATAAAGATCGCCGGGACCGATAATAATCAAGTCAGCGTTTTTGATTTCTTTTTCGGCTTCAGGATTTATTTTAACCGCCGGTTTCAACCAAACCTTTTTTATTTTCAAATGGCCGTCATGCTGGGGAATATCAATATTAGTTTCCCGGCTGACGATTTTTCCATTTTCCAGCTCGGCGTAAAGCCGGGTTTGCTGGAGAGTCACCGGAATCACCTTTCCTTTCAAGCCGAAAATCTTACTGGCTTCTCTGACGGCCTCGTCAAAGCTTCCTGTAATCCGCTCCAAGGCCGTGATCATCAAGTTGCCTAAGCTATGGCCGGCCAGCCCCTTGCCTTCTTTAAACCGATAATTAAAAAGCTCGGAAAAAATTTTATTGTCTGAATGCGACAAAGCGATAATCGCCCGGCGGGCATCGCCCGGGGGCAAAATCCCGAATTCCTCGCGCAAAATTCCGGTAGAGCCTCCGTCATCAGCCATAGTGACAACAGCTGAGATATCATCAAAATAATTTTTTAGACCATTGAGAATAGCAAAAATTCCCGTTCCGCCGCCGATAACCACAATCTTTTTATTCTCTTTTTTCTTCACTTGTTTAGTTCGTTAAAAAATCATCAACAATACTTGTGTCGCTACTGGTTCCCATTTCTTTCAGCGAATCACTTTCCTGATCCAAATCAGAAAAGCCGGACATATCTTCAAAATTTGATTTCTCGGAAGCTGAAGAAGTTGATACTTGATTGATAGAATTAGAATCCGGAGTAGTTGAACTTGCGGGAAGCGCATCAAGCGAAGCTGAAGAATTTTCTTCGGGTTCAGGCGCGGGTTGCGGTTGGGAAACATTCTGAATGGGAGAATAAAAAGCCACCAAGCCCAAAATGATAATCACAACAATAAAACCGAGAATTATTTTTTTATATATTTTCATTTTTTTGGGGTGACCAAGGAGAATTGAACTCCCTCGAAGGGCTCCACAAACCCTTGTGCTGCCATTACACCATGGTCACCATTAATTTTATTATATTTCAATAATTTTTAAAATCAAATAGAAGGAGAATATAAAAAGGCAGATTAAAATTTTAGTCTGCCTTTCTTGCGCGTTTCAGATATTTTCATAATGATTTATTATACAATCTTTTGTGTTGATTGTCAAAGCAAGCAAATCAATCCTCCAGCCGGCCTTTTCGTCTATTTTTTCCGGAAAGGCGCCGGCGTATAAAGAAGCGGCTCTTTTTGTTTTTTTTATTTTAGCCTGGGTCATTTGCATTTCCGGCTCAATGCCTGAATCCGGTCTCCCTACAACAGACCTCCCGTAGGAAGACAATTTTGCCCCTCTTCCAAAATCATTGCCGGATTGGTCGCCGAATTCATTGCCGAATTTCCTCATTGTCTTAACTTCCACGAAAACCAAGGTTTTGTCCGGGCTTTTGGCAATAATATCCAATTCTCCCCAGGGTTTGCGGAAATTGCGTTCAATAATCTTATAACCCTTATCCACAAGATACCCACAGGCCAAATCTTCGCCTGATTTTCCTAATTCTGCTTTTTGAGTCATTGTGTTATTATTTATTATAGTGTAGCACCGTGCTACAATAAATCAAATGAGCGAAGTGTTCGTCAACAAACAAACCATCCTGAACAAAAAAACTTTAACCAATGATTATATCAGGGGCTTAGTTACTGGCGAAGGCTGTTTTAGTTTCCATACTGGATGGCGCCAAAAGAACGGTAGAAAGTGTAAAATGCCTACTTTTTATATAGGAATGCATGAGCGAGACGAAAATTTGTTAAAAATGGTGAGAGATTCTTTAGATTTAAAAAATCCAATTTATAATCATAAAGCATGGACTGGCGATGGCTATAAAAGAGGAAGAATGGCGGCGTTGGTAGTAAGAGATTTTGAGCAGTTGAAAGATATTATAATCCCCTTTTTCTATAAAAAATTAAAGGGATATAAGGCCATACAATTTATTGATTGGTTAGAGAAAATCGGAAGCGACCCGGATGTTTCTGATAGGTATAAATCATTATACCGGCTTTATAAATGGGGAATTTTTGATAAAAATATTCATTTGTTTCCCTAAAATTAAAAATCTCTTCCAAGATTTTCAAAAAGCGATGTTTGCGCAGAAACATCGCTTTTTTGTATTTTTGAAGCTTTTTCCAAAAAATAATGTTTCTGCGCAAACACTCACTTTTTCATTTTTTGCCCAAAATCCCAAAAGCGTAGATTTCATCGCATTACTGACCTGTCTGCGAAAATTTGTAAAAAACCAATGTTTCACACTTTTATGTGAAACATTTTAAAAACGTAGGTTTTATCTACATTCCTCAGTAAGTGGATAAAACCTAAGCTTTCTATCAGATTTTAAAGTTGTTTTTAAAATAGGGTTTATTTAAGGAAAAATCGTAATTTCCCAGTAAACTAAATCCAAACAGAAAAAGACGCCAGATCTTAACCTAAATATTTCACCTATTAAAAGGAGTTGATTTTTATTTCGGAATTAGTGGGCGCTTGAGGGTTCGAACCTCAGGCCTTCGCAGTGTAAATGCGACGCTCTACCAGCTGAGCTAAGCGCCCTGTCTATATGTTATAGATGTTATAGGGATAATTTTAATTCACCCCGTTAGAAATCACAAATGGGCTAATCTTGAAAATTAAAATTTCCTGAAATTAAATCTCTGGAATTTCTAACGGGGTTCATTTTATTAAAAAATAAACCCCGTCATTTTATTGACGGGGCGAAATTCCATTTTAAAACACTGAAGCGCCTTTTAAGAACAGCTAATTTTGGTTTTCTCTTTTTTCGGAAAACTGATTAAATCAGAAATGTCCGCAATGACCCTCTTCGCCCTTTCTAAATTATTTAATCTGATTTCCTGAAAAAAAAGATTAATCGTTTTTTTCTCATTGCCTGCAAGTAAATGACGGTTGCAAATTTCTTCTATTTTTTCACCTCCCAGTATTTGATGAATTTCACTCTCATTTAAATTAAGGTTCGGCTTTTTCATCTTTTCTCCTTTCGTTTAAAACGGATAGTTTAAAATTTTTAAAGATCTATATAATTTTTATAGTATAGTAAAAATAAAATTTTTGTCAACCCCGTTAGAAGTCTTGGACAGAAAAAATTTAATAAATTTTTTCTATTCCTGAATAATGAATTAAATTTCCATTTCAGGCAAGACTCAGCTAATTATTACTGAACTCAGAATTTGATAGACTTCTAACGGGGTCAACCCCCGCGCCTTTTCAGAAAAATCCGGAATTGGTATAATCAACTACTATGTGGAAAAGAATTATTATTTATATTATTATTCTGATAGTTTTGCTGGGCCTGTATTTCTTTTTTACGCCGCAGTCGTTGAAAACCGCCGCAGAGAAATCTGTCCCGGCGCCGGAAAACCAAAATGAAACGTCTGGCTTTAAAGGTCCGGACGGAGCTCCTTCGGTAAAGGGACCAACGGAGCAATCGCCACGCTAAGCGTGGCAAACGGCGCGCTAAGCGTGCCGCCAAACAATTAGAAGAAAACGCGGGTATCGTATAACGGTATTACGTCTGGTTGCCAATCAGACAACACGGGTTCGACTCCCGTTACCCGCTCAAAAATTATCTCTAAGTTCTCTATATAAGTTTAGGAGTTTTTTGGTTTGTTCGCCGGGCCGGCCGTTACCGATAATTTGATTATCAATTTTAACTGCCGGCAAAACTTCTTTGTCGGTAGCGGTAAGAAAACATTCATCGGCTTTTAAAACTTCTTTCAAAGAAATATCTTTTTCAATAACTTTGATTTTGTTTTCTTTGGCCAGTTTGATGACTAATTTTCTGGTGACTCCTTCTAAAATTTCGTTTTTCGGCGTGAATAAAACTTTATTTTTCACCATAAAGAAATTGGAAGTGGAGGCCTCCAGAACTTTTCCTTTGGAAATATAAAGAATTTCAGAAGCCTTTTTCTTCAAAATATTTTTCCATTGCGAAACCGCCAAAAGATAATTAATGGTTTTTATTTCCGGAAATTCCCGGCCGTAATCCAGAGTCGCCAATTTTATTCCCTTTTCAAAAACTTCTTCGGGATACGAATGGGCTTCGTTAACAAGAATAAAAAAGGTGGGTTTTTTGGAGGTCTTGGTGTCTTCGGTTTGGCCGCCGGTCAAAACCATCCGGAAACTCAATTCTTCCAAAGATTTATTCCTGGCGAGCAATTCAAAAATAATCCGCTGTAATTCTTTTTTGGAAACCGGAATTTTCAGATTAAAGCGGGAAGCGGAACGGAAAAACCGATTAATATGGTCTTCTGAATGAAAAGGTCTCCGGTTGTAAGTTTTTAAATAATCAAAAACACCGTAAGCCCGTAGCAGGCCGAGGTCGTTGACTGGAATGACGGCCTTGTCTTTTTCAACAATTTTTCCGTTGAGATAATAGAACATAAAACATGGAACATGAAGCATAGAACATGAAAAAGCGCTTTATGCTTTACGCTCCATGCTTCATGATTTATGATTTTTTATTTTGTCTTGATAATTTGATCTATCAAACCGTATTCCCTCGCTTCCTGAGGATTAAGAAAAAAATCGCGGTCGGTGTCTTTTTCGATTTTGCCTATAGGCTGGCCGGTGTGTTTGGCTAAAATTTGGTTAAGACGATTTTTGACCAGAAGGATATGTTTGGCGGCAATCTGAACTTCGGTGGCCTGACCTTCGACTCCGCCCATCACCTGGTGAATTAAAATTTCGGAATTAGGCAAGGCCATTCTTTTGCCTTTTTGGCCGGCAGCCAAAATAATCGCGGCGGCTGAGGCGGCCATCCCGACACAAATTGTGGAAACGTCCGGCTTGACGTGCTGCATGGTGTCATAAATCGCCATAGCGGCGGTGGCTGAACCGCCCGGACTGTTTATATAGAGACTGATGTCTTTTTTGGGGTCTTCATGTTGTAAAAACAAAAGCTGGGCGATAACTATATTAGCCACGGCATCGTTGATGGGCCCGGCCAAAAAAATAATTCTTTCTTTCAGTAAACGGGAATAAATATCATAAGCCCGCTCGCCGCCGGGAACTTTTTCAATGACGGTCGGGATTAAATACTGATTAAAAACCTCTTCCTCTTGTTGATTGATTGTTTTTTTGTTCATATTAATTTCCGTAATTACTGTAATTACAGTAATTGCTGTAATTTCTGATTAATCTATTTTAGTTAATTTTTATTCTTAACGCAATTATTCGGTTTTCTCAAGTTTTTCGGTTTCTTCAACCGGTTCAGAAATTTTTGTTTCTTTTGGGGCTTCTCCGTCCGGAGCTTCTTCCATCGCTTCTTCAATTTCAGCCACGCCTTCCGCCTGGATTTCTTCGGGTCGGGACTGGGAACGAACGTCAAGTCTCCAGCCAGTTAATTTGGCGGCCAGACGCACGTTTTCGCCGCCTTTACCCAAAGCCAAACTCAATTGGTCTTCGGCCACGAAAACCCGGGCTTCGCGCCGCGGCAAAACTTCAACCGAAATCACTTTGGCCGGCGAAAAAGAATTGGCGATGAATTTTTCGGTTTCCGGCGCCCATTCAATAATGTCAATTTTTTCATTGCCCAGTTCATTAGTCACGGCCATCACCCGCATGCCCCGCTGGCCCACCAAGCTTCCCACCGGGTCAACTTTTTCTTCTTTGGAATAAACCGCGACTTTAGTGCGGTGGCCTGCTTCCCGCGCCATTTCTTTTATTTCAACTGTTCCTTCGGCGATTTCCGGAACTTCCAGCTCAAAAAGCTTAGCAACGAATTTGGGATGGCTTCTTGAAAGAATGATGCCCGGCAGTTTGGCGTCTTCCTGAACCGCCAAAACAAGAAATCTCAAGCGCTCATTGATGCGATAATGTTCGCCGGGGATACATTCATTGGGAAACATAATGCCGATAGCGCGGCCCAACTCAACGTAAACATTGCCGCGGTCAAAACGCTGGACAACGCCGCTCATAACCTCACCTTCTTTGCCCTGGAACTCAACGCGGACCGCTTCCCGTTCGGATTCTTTCAATTTTTGAAGAATCACCTGTTTGGCGGTTTGAGCGGCAATACGGCCGAAGTCCTCGTGTTCTTCCAAGGGGAATTCCAATTCCTCGCCAATAACCGCGTCTTTCTTAATTTTTTTAGCTTCATCTAATAGAATATGCCGGCTGGGATTGTATCTGGGCTTTTCTTCTTCCTGGCTCGGGTCAAAAAAACGGGGCGCAACTTCTCCCGGCACGGCTTCTTCTATTCTGACTGTGGTCTCGTCGACAACAATTTTTACCTGCCAGAAATTCAGGGCTCCGGTTTTCAAACTAAATTTTGATTTGATGATTTCCGAGCGCTCCCGATATTGCTTTTTATAAGCCGCGGCGATTGCTTCTTCAATGCCAGACAAGACCTCTTTTGGCTCAATTCCTCTTTCCTCGGCAATCTGATTGACAGCCGAACCTAAAGTTTTTAAATCCATTTTTATTTTTTTATAAAAATAGTCGCCCTTCGAGGCGACCTTTAATAATGCTTTTATGATAGCAACTGCGAAATTGTTGTCAAATCCGGCCTTAAAACCTCAGCCACTTGAAAATACTTTCAATTAAAGAATCCTCATATTCTTCTTCTGTTAATTTTTGGCTGAGAATATCGCGGACCTGAGAAGAAACTTTAATATCAATAAAAATCTTTAAATAAGGATTAAAATGAGTTTTCCTTTTAAGGATTAGCTCCTCAAAATTCTTGTCTTCCATATCGGGCCGGAGACAAAATTTTTCCAAATCGTTAAATTGATAAGTTTTATCAATGACGGTAACGCCTTTATCGTCAATTTTAAATTTAAGCAATTCCGGCTGGCGACGGGCTAAAATTAAAACCGAAATTTCCGCCAGAAAAATGAAAACGGCGAAAAGAAAATTTTTCTGAAGAATGGCAAAGGCCATTAATAAAATGGCAATAATAAAACTCATCCAATACCAGGAAACATCTTTGTGGTAATACTTGAAAGCCGGCGCTTGCCAGGTGATTTCATTGTCGGCCTTAGTTTCTCTTCTGATATTTTTATTGAGTTTTATATCGTCCATAAATTTTATAGTAGCCCCAACCGGAGTCGAACCGGTGTTTTTGGGATGAAAACCCAATATCCTAACCACTAGATGATGGGGCCATTACCACAATTTTCAAACACTTTAAAAAACTAAATTACATAAAAACAATACTGAATTTTAGCGGAAAATTTGACTTTGAGCAACTCTATTATATAATACCTATAATGTTAAAGAAACAAGTGAGAATTAATATTATCAGAAAACTTCAATTGAAAGAAACGGACACGGGTTCGGCGGAAGTTCAGGTCGGACTTTTGACCAAAAAAATTGAAGAGTTAATCGGTCATTTAAAAACCAGCCCCAAGGATCATCATTCCCGCCGGGGACTTTTGAGAATGGTCGGCCAAAGAAAAAGATTCATGGATTATCTGCGAAAAAATAAAAAAGAAACCTGCGGCCAAATTTTTAAAGAATTAAATCTTAAATAATAATGTCTATAGCTTATAAGGACCAACGAGTAGGTGTTTTTATTGATATCCAAAATCTTTATCATTCGGCTAAAAATCTTTACCGGGCGCGGGTTAATTTCAAAGAACTAATTAGAACCTTAGTCGGCAACCGCAAACTTATCCGGGCGGTGGCTTACGTGGTCAAAAGTGAGACCGCTTTGGGCGAAAAATCATTTTTTGAAGCGTTGAGCCAGATGGGCCTGGAATTAAGAACTAAAGACCTCCAGATTTATCCGGGAGGGCAAAAAAAAGCCGATTGGGACGTAGGTTTGGCGGTAGACGCCATCAGAATGGCTGATTCCATGGATGTGGTGATTTTGGTGACGGGAGACGGCGATTTTGTGCCTTTGATTGAATATCTGAAATGGGGTTTGGGAAAGCAAGTTGAGGTCGCCGCTTTCAGCAAAACCACTTCCGGCTCTCTTAAGGAACACGCTGATTCTTTCACCGCGGTGGAAGACATTCCTAAAATTTTACTCAAAAAACAAGTTTAATGACGATAAAAGAATTTAAAAAACAAGTTTTTCAAACTGAATTTGAAAACAAAAACTTAAGTTTGGAAGTATCCGACCTCGGATGCCAAGCCAACGCCGCCGTTTTGGGAAAATACGGCGACACCGCGGTTTTGGTTACCGTAGTGATGGGCAAAAATGACGAACTCAAAAATTATTTGCCGCTCGTGGTTGATTACGAAGAAAAATTTTATGCCGCCGGAAAAATTGGCGGCAGCCGTTTTATCCGCCGCGAAGGCAGGGCCTCGGATAGCGCCATTCTTTCCGGTCGCTTGATTGACCGGACCATCCGGCCGCTTTTTGATCAAAGAATCCGCCGGGCGATTCAGGTAGTAGCCACGGTTTTGTCTTATGACGGAGAAAATGACCCTGATTTTATCGCGCTTTTAACCGCTTCAACGGCTTTGGCGATTTCCAATATTCCCTGGAGCGGACCGGTAGCCGGCATAAAAATCGTTAAAGACCAGCCCAAGGTGGACGCTTTTTTCGCGGGCACCGAAGATAAAATCAATATGATTGAACTCGGCGCCGAAGAAATTTCCGCCGACACCGCTATTGAATTTTTTGAATCCAGCCAGAAAAAAATTAAAGAGTTAATCACTTTTCAAAAAGGAGTAATCAAAACTTTGGGGCAGGAAAAAGCCGAATTAAAATTAGCGGAAGCGCCGGAAGAACTCAAAAAGAAAATTCTTGATTTTCTTAGCGACCGTTTGGAAAAAGCCGTTTATCAAAATTCAAAAAGTCAAAGAAATAATCTTTCGGACGAACTTAAAGCCGAGCTTTTGGATTATTTAAAAGAAGAAATCGGCGCCAAAGACTGGGCTGATAAAATTCTTGAAGAAGAAGTGGACAAAATCGTCCATCAAAAAATTTTAGAAAATGATCAAAGACCGGATGGCCGAAAACTGGACGAAGTGCGGCCGCTTTACGCGGAAACCGGTCTTTTCAAAAGAACTCACGGTTCAGCGCTTTTTGTCCGAGGCGACACTCAATCCCTCGCTATCACAACTCTAGCGGCGCCCGGAGCGGAGCAATTAGTGGAATCAATGGAATTTTCCGGAAAAAAACGTTTTATGCTTCATTATAATTTCCCGGCGTACTCGGTCGGTGAAACCGGCTCTTCCCGCGGTCCCGGCCGCCGAGAAATCGGACACGGACTTTTGGCGGAAAAAGCTCTTCGTTATTTGATTCCGCCGGTTGAAGAATTCCCTTACACAATTAGGTTGGTTTCGGAAATTTTATCTTCCAACGGCTCTTCCTCCATGGCTTCGGTTTGCGCCGGTTCGCTTTCTTTGATGGACGCCGGCGTGCCAATAAAAAAACCTGCGGCTGGCATCGCCATGGGTTTAATAATCGGCGAAAACCAATATAAAATTTTGACCGATATTCAAGGACCGGAAGATCATTACGGCGATATGGATTTGAAAGTGGCCGGCACCCGGAACGGTTTAACCGCCATTCAAATGGACGTCAAAATTGACGGCATCAATCAAGAAATTTTTGGAAAAACTTTAGCGCAAGCCCAAAAAGCTCACGGCGAAATTCTTGGACTAATAGAACAAACTTTATCCCAGGCCCGGCCGGAACTCTCTCCTTTCGCTCCGGCAGTTTTAACTTTTGAAATTGAACCGAAAAAAATCGGAGCGGTGATCGGCCCCGGAGGCCGGGTTATTCAGGGCATCGTTCAGGCAACCGGCGGCGAAACCACTATTGACGTGGAACAAGACGGAAAAATTTTCATCTCCGCTCCCAATAAAGAACAGGCTCAAATGGCGTTAGACCAGATAAAAGCTATTGTCAAAGAATATAAAGTCGGCGAAATTGTTGAAGGCGAAGTGATAAGAGTTTTGGATTTCGGAGCGATTGTGGATTTGGGCGCTGGAAGAGACGGAATGATTCATGTTTCGGAATTGAAAGAAGGATATGTGAATAAAGTTGAAGACGTAGTCAAGCTCGGCGACCGGGTGAAGGCAAAAGTTATCCGCGTTGACCCTGAAGGCAAAATTGGTTTATCATTAAAGTAGTCGAAATTACTAAAAATTACTTTTAAATTTTATGGAAAATCAATTTGAAGAAAAAAAAGAAATTCCAGGCCCTCCTCCTTCTAAAGTAAGTGTGCGAACCATGCAGTCGGATATTAACTCCATCCAAGAAAGCGGCGGCCAAGCTCCACAGCCCTACACGACTGAACTGGGCCAAGGACAAAAGAAAGAAACCTCGGCGCCGGAAGAAATTTCTTTTCAGCCGGCTGAACTGGAGTCAAATATTTCAGGATATACCGGACCCGAAGAACCGATTTTTCAGCCCGGCGCTATTATCAGCCCTCTTCCGCCGAAACAAAAACCGGCTCAAGCAGAAATAGGAAATAAACCCAAGAAAAAAACATCAAAAGTTTTAATAACTTCAATAATTTTGATTTTGGCGGCGATTACCGCGGGAGCAATTTATTATTTTATCAACAAAAAACAAATCGCGGCTCCGGCCCTAACGCCTCCCGTTATTCCTCCGGTAGCAGTAGCTCCGGCCCTAACGCCCGCGCCCCAATATGTTTCTTTGTTAAAAACAACAAGCACTCTCCAGGAAGAAAAAATTGTTTCCATCCTAACCTTGGATAATATTAAAAATGCCTTAACCGACGCGGCCAGTACCACCCAGGCAAATAATCTCAAGGAAGTAATTTTACGGAACCCGGACCAATCATTGGTCGCTTTCTATAAATTCATTCCCGTTCTTTTGCCAGAAATAAAAAGCGAAGATATCGCCGCGATTTTCCAGGAAAATTTCACCGCCATGGTTTTTGTTGACCAAAACGGAGTCTGGCCCGGCTATGTCGCCCAATTAACTTCAAGTTCCACTTTATTCCAGTCCCAGACCTCAATGAAACAAAACCTAGAAGCATCAGCCAGCTTACAAAATATCTTTCTTGAAAACACCAGCCCAATTGTCGCGGTTTTTAAAGACGGCAAAGCCGGCAACCCGACAATTAATACCCGCTATTTGGTTTTTCCCAAAACCGGAGCGGCTATAAATTACGGCTGGGTTAACGATAAACTTGTTATCAGCACCTCTTACGCCGGTCTTGTAGAAATTCTAAAAAAACTTCAATAAAATGTTTTCATTAAATTCAATAAAAGCAAAATTGGAGAAAGAAAAGAAAGCGATTGAAACCGAGATTAAATCCCTGGCTATGCCTCCGGAATTCGGCGATGAGATAGACCGCGGCGCTGAAGAAACCGACGAAGCTGAAGAATTCGGAACGCATCTCGGCATCCAGCAGGTTTTAAGAAACAAACTGGAAGGCATCAACGAAACACTGCAGAAAATAGAAATGGGCAAATACGGAATCTGCGAAAGTTGCGGCAAAAAAATTTCCTGGATTATTTTAAGAATCTATCCGGCATCCCGGCTTTGCCAAAAATGCAAAAAATTAGTAAAAAAATAAATGAAAGGCCCGGCCAGAATATTTTCAGCCGAACTTGACGGTATTAACGCGGAATTAATTGAAGTGGAGACCGATATCAATGTCGGTCTCCACGCTTTTAATATTGTCGGTTTGGCGGATAAAGCGGTTTCCGAAGCTAAAGAGCGGGTTAATTCGGCTTTGAAAAACAGCGGCATTAACCCGCCAACTAAAGAAAACCGGCGCATCACCGTTAATCTGGCGCCGGCGGACATCAAAAAAACCGGCTCGCAATTTGATTTGGCCATCGCCTTGGCTTATCTTTTAGCCAGCGAGCAAGTCAAAGAGTTTGAGACCAAAGACAAAATTTTTGTGGGCGAACTTTCGTTAGACGGCGGCCTGCGGCCCATCAACGGCGGTTTGAATATTGCCCAATTGGCAAAAAAATTGGGTTTCAAATATGTTTTTGCGCCAGAAGCCAACGCCGCCGAAGCGGCGATTGTTAAAGAAATTTCCGTTATTCCCGTAAAAAATCTTTGCGACTTAATCAATCATCTGGAAAACCGGGCGATTATTCCGACTCAACCCGCCACTGATTTTATTCCCGACAACCAATTTTCTCTGACGGATTTTGGCGATATCAAGGGCCAGGAAAACGCCAAACGGGCCATGGCTATCGCCGCGGCAGGCGGCCACAATCTTTTAATGATCGGTCCGCCCGGCACCGGCAAAACCATGATGGCCCAGGCCTTAATTTCTCTTCTGCCGCCGCTTTCTTTAAGCGAAGCCATTGAAATCAATCAAATTTATTCCGCCGCGGGATTATCTTTAAAAAATTCTTTTATTAATTATCGGCCTTTCCGGTCGCCGCATCACAGTTCTTCTTTGGTTTCTCTTGTCGGCGGCGGAACCAATCCCAGACCCGGAGAAATCAGTTTGGCCCACCGCGGCCTGTTATTTTTAGATGAATTTCCGGAATTCCACCGCGACCTTTTGGAAAGCCTGCGCCAGCCGCTTGAAAACGGATTTATTAATATCAGCCGCGCCAAAAAATCTTTGACTTTTCCGGCAAATTTTTCTCTGATAGCGGCGATGAATCCCTGTCCCTGCGGTTATTTCGGCGACCCGCAAAAAGAATGCCGCTGCAGCGCTTATGATGTTTTCCGTTATCAAAAAAAAATCTCCGGACCGCTCCTGGACCGCATTGATATCCAGATTGAAGTGCCGCGGGTGGAAATCAGCGAATTAAGAAATAAAAATTCCTCAGCCGGCGAAGCCAATAAAACTTTAAAAGAGAAAATCGCGGCCGCCAGAGAAATCCAAGCCCGGCGTTTCCAAAATTTCCAGCCGAAAATTTACACCAACAGCGAAATGACTTCCAAGCAAGTGGAAGCCGCGGCTAATTTTGACGCTTCAGCGGAAAACTTTTTGAAAAATGTTTTGGAAAAAACTTTTCTTTCCGGCCGCAGTTATTACCGGATTTTAAAAATCAGCCGGACCATCGCCGATTTTGAAAATTCGGAAAAAATCACCGCCGACCATTTAGCCGAGGCCTATCAATACCGAGTCAGAGAAGAAACCAGATAATAACTTATAAGTCCGACTTTAAAAAATAAAAAACCGGAATTAATTCCGGCCTTTTTAATTATTGTCTCACTGCGGGAGATGTCCCAAAGGGACAAAATTTCGCGAATTTCTTACTTTAATATTTCCCGAAAGAATTTTTGGCGCCATAGACCTCAAAGTGCAAATGACAGCCAGTAGGACCATCAGTATTTCCGGTTTTGCCCATCAAACCAATTTCGGCGCCTTGTAAAACATATTTGCCGTTATCTACCAGAACTTTATCCAAGTGAGCATAGCGAGTATAAATTTTATCCATCACATGCTCAATTTTAATATAATTGCCATAGCCGCTGTTCCATCCATTATCGTTAGCGACCTCAACAACCACGCCGTCAGCCGCGGCGTAAACCGGCGTTCCGCAACTATTAGCAATATCAACGGCATTATAATTATGAAGCCGACCCCAATTCCAACCTTTGGTGGGGCTGATAAAATAATTATTGCCTAAATCTACCAAAAAATTGCCGGCCCAGCTGGTACCCTGAGTATTAGCATTATTTTTTGTTAAAGGCTGGCCCTGTGGAATAATCAATTTATCACCCGGCTCTTGAAGAAGTTTTTGAAAATTTGGATTATATTTTTTAATGTCTTCAGAACTGACTCCGTATAAACCGGCAATGGAATCTAAAGAGTCGCCTGTTTTAATTTCGTGCAATACTCCCTCAACCGGTAGAATGATTATTTCCTGGCCAGGTTTGATAAAGGAAGAAATAAGGCCGGGGTTGTTCCAAAAAATGGAATTTTTTGAAATATCAAATTTGGCCGCGATTTTGGAAACAGTATCGCCGGACTGGATCTGATAAATCATCAAATTATCGCGGGTAGGTAAAACACTGTTCAGTGGATTGCCCGGGTCTAAAATGACTGAACTATCTAATAATATAAATCCGGCAAAGCCATTAAAGCTCGATTCGCCATTGACGTTTAAACTCAGAGAATCAGCCAAAACTGGCTCCGATTGATTTTCAGGACCCCCAAGAATACCGTCGGCAGTCAAAACCGGTTTCTGGTCGGCTTTTGCCAGATGAATAACGAAATTAACCGCCAAAACGCTCACTAAAACCAAAATAACCGACCAGGAGGCGGTTTGCTTCAAAAATCTCCTCAAAAGAGTTAAAATTTTAAAATGAGTACCAATAACTTTTATTATAGCAAAACTAAACAGAAAGACAATATTCCCCGCCTATCGCCTGTCTGTCCGGTAAACAGAGCAGGTAGCCCTCAAAAAGTCCTTATTTTCGGCCTGGGTTTAAACGGCGGCGGGATAGGTATCGCCAAGTTTTTCAGCCGTCAGGGGGCTAAAGTGACAGTAACCGACTTAAAAACCAAAGAAGCCCTTTCTGCTTCACTAAATGAGCTTGCTCGTTTCCCCAATATTAAATATGTACTCGGCAAACACCGCTTGGTTAACTTCTTAACCAGCGATCTAATTGTCAAAAACCCGGCTATCCCCTGGGATGACCCCTTTTTGGAAAAAGCCCGGGCCAAGGGCATACCGATTACCACCGATACTATTATTTTTTTCAGCCATGCACCGGCTTTAATTGTCGGCATCACCGGAACCAAGGGAAAATCAACCACCGCCGCTCTTTTGGCGGAGATTTTAAAGAAAAAATACCCCAAAGTTTGGCTTTTAGGAAATATCCGGGAATCATTTTTGGGAAAACTTTCGAAAATCAAACCTGAAGATGCCGTGGTAGCCGAGCTTTCCAGTTTTCAACTGGAAGACTTGGCTTTGATAGAAAAGAGTCCGCCAATTGCCATCATTACCAATATTTTCCCCGATCATCTTAACCGTTATGCCTCGCTAAAAAATTATGCCAAAGCTAAAACCAACATATTTTTATACCAAAAACCGAAAGACCATTTGATTATCAACGGCAATGATAAATTTTTGGTTAAACTGATAAAAAATGCCAAAGTCCCGCTAAACGGGGCTAAAGCTAAAAAACACTTTATTAAAAATAAAAATTTATTGCCCTTGGAAATTAATATCGCTTTGGCGGCCGAGGCGGCAAAAATTTTGGGGGTGCCGAAAAAAGAAATTACCAAAGTGGTCAAAAATTTTCGCGGGTTGGCCGGACGCCAGGAAATAATCAGAACATTAAAAAATATAATTTTTATCAATGACACAACCGCCACTAACCCCACGGCGGTTTTGACAGGCCTTGAGTTTTTGGCTAAAAAATATCAGCGGCCGATTATTTTGATTGCCGGAGGCGAGAATAAAAATCTTGATTATAAAAATTTGGCGGAAAAAATCAATCGCCAAGTCAAAAAATTAATTCTTTTGCCAGGCAGCGCCACGGAAAAACTGAAAAAATATTTGAAGATAAACCCCGTTAGAAGTCTGGCGAACATTAAATCGAACAACAACTTACCGAGTTTTATCCAAAATAGGAATTCAATTCAACGTTCAGGAACAGAAAAAATTTTTAAGAAATTTTTTCTGTCTAAAACTTCTAACGGGGTAAATTTTTCCGAAGCCAAAAACATGGAGGAAGCGGTTAAAAAAGCCTACCAAACTTCCCAAACAGGGGATATAATTTTACTTTCTCCGGGAGCGGCTAGTTTCAATCTTTTTCAAAACGAATTTGACCGCGGCGAACAATTTAATAATTGCGTTTTAAAAATAATCTCTTAAAAAAATTTCTTGTGCTAAATATTAAACCTAAAATATAACAATTTTCGTGCGGTCGTCTGAAAATTGTTATATAATTGACATGTGCTAAAACAAAAAATGCCAACAGAAAAAAGATTAGGTTTGCCGACAAAAATAAGTTCAGCCGGTATGGCGCTGCTTTTAGGCCTGGCTGAACGCGGCGCTTCAACTTTAATTGACTTATTGGAGCTTAAACATCCAAGAATGGGAATGGCCGGAGCAATGGAAAAAGGATTAAAAGGAAAATCTTTTTGGGATTATTACAGAGAAATGAAAGAACTGAAAGAAAATAGCGCGCGAACTATTTTATGGCGCCTTCAGAAGAAAGGGCTAGTGGAAAATAAAAAAGGTAGTTATCTCCCAACATTAAAAGGCCTGAATTTTATTAAAAGATACCAAGAAGAAAACAAAAAAATCCCCTGGGACAATAAATGGCGGATAATAATGTTTGATATTCCCGAAAAAAGACGCAAAGACCGCAACTGGCTCCGGAGCCGGCTTGCCAATCTTGAGTATAAACTTTTACAAAAAAGTGTTTTTATAGGCAAGCAGCCCCTCGCAGAGGATCTTTTTGAAGAACTTATAAATCGCAATTTGTATCAAAACATCAAATTGATTACGGTAGGTGAAATAGACGACGAAAAAGAACTTCTATAACAAAAACAATGCGGTCGTCTAAAAATTGTTATAGCAAAAACGAGCAACTAATAAACAAAATATGAGCAAACAGAGATTAGGGCAACATTTTTTAATCAATAAAAAGAAACTAGAGGAAATTATTGAGGTTTTAAGCCCAAACTCCGGCGAGACGATTATTGAAATCGGACCGGGGCGCGGAGAATTGACTCTGCTTTTGTCAGATAACTTCTCTATCTGCAGGAGACCCCCTGAGGGGAGAGAAGTTATAATTTCTGTCCCTGCGGGACATCTCCCGAAGGGAGACAAATTTCAAATAATTGCGATTGAAAAAGACGGAGAACTTGTCCGATTTCTCCAAAAAAAATTCAAATTAGATAAAAACATTGAGATTATTGAAGGCGATGCCTTAAAAATCATCCCAAAACTTGCTGAAAATAATAAACTAAAAAATGAGAATTATAAGATTGCCGGCAATATTCCTTATTATATCACCGGCCATCTATTGCGAATCATCGGCGAGTTGGAAAATAAACCCTCGCTTGTCGTTTTGACTGTCCAAAAAGAAGTGGCGGAAAGGATTTGCGCTCTGCCACCGCAAATGAATCTCCTGGCGGCCAGCGTCCAGTTCTGGGCCGAACCGAAAATTATTGATTATATTCCCAAAACTGATTTTAAGCCCCGGCCGGAAGTGGATAGCGCGGTCATAAAATTAACACCCTTCGGCACTATCACGCGTGATAGTGCCGAAGACTACTATAAATTAATAAAAATTCTTTTCAAGCAACCGAGAAAAACGATTGTTAATAATTTAGAAGGAACGGGAAAATCAAAAAATGAAATTATAAAAATCTTGGAGAAATTAAGAATTAATCCCGGCGACCGGCCGCAGGATTTAACGATTGAGCAGATAAAAAGATTGGCAAACACAAGACAGTGGCTTGCGCTATAACAATAAGATTAAAAAAGTGAGGTCCCGATAATGGTTATCGTGCCCAAAGGAAAGGCGACGGGGAAGCCCAAAATAGTGCAAATCCCGCCCGGAACATAAGCGCCAAAAGCCCAAGGCCCCTTTCTTATTTGATACCAAGAAAAAATCAGACTGCCGGGCGTCAATAAAAACAATCCTGGTCGCGGAGGCCCAATAGTGATTAATTCTCCTTCATCGCAAAGCGTAATCTCCAATATCCTCCCCCCGAAACCCAAAATAGCTTCGGCTGGTTTAGCCCAAAAAACAAAAGATAAAAAAACAATCCCTAAAAATAAGCAGGTGAAAGATTGTTTAACCATATTCTATGGTACAATAATATCATAGAATTTGTTATAATTAAATTAATGAAAACCCTAAAATCAGGGCTTATAATTTTGGTAGTAATCGCATTTTTAACCGGGGCTTATTTCGTTACCACTCCAAAAAAACAATCTATTCCTAACGAAAATTCGCCAGAAATTAAATTAACTTCTCTTCCAACGCCAGAACCAAGAACTCCTTATAATTTTGACGAAAAAAATAACACCGTAAAAGCCTTAGGGGAAAATCTTTTTGAGGAAATCCAAAATAATAATCTCGTAAACCAGGAAAAAAGAACCCTGTCTCCTGATATAAACACGGCATCGGAAAATTTAGTAAATAAAGTTATTAATGACAGCTTATCAGATTTCAAATTAGTATCAACCGTAAATAATGCTGACTTAAAAATTTCATCGGAGATTTCAAAAGAAGCCAAAACCCGATACTTAAAAGCCATCGGAGAAATCAATAAAATAACTTTTGGCGACTTTAACGAAAATTATTTACAAGTAATAGTTGATACTTACCAAAAAATCGATCCTTCTTCAGCTAATCGTTTAGCCGGTATTTATAAAAACTTGGCTGACCAATACTTGAATCTGACGGTCCCGGCGGATTGGGTTGATATCCATAAAATGATGATTGTTTACGCCAAAAACTCGGCGGTTGTCTATCGGGCAATGGCTTATTATCCCACTGACCCACCTAAGGGAGGTTTGGCTTTAGAAGCCATGGATAGCTTGGTTAGTAGCGGTGAAAAAATTCAAACCATTTTAGGAGAAAAAATAAAAGAAATCGGATCTTAAATGAAATCTTTATTTTTTAAAAAAATTATTCTAACAATAACCATTTCTTCGCTTATTTTCGGCGGCTTGGGCAATGTTTTTACGCCTAAAGCGGCGGCTCAAGCGGGAGCAAGCACGCCAGGAGAAGCCGTTGGCCAAGCCATAGGCGCGGGGGTAAGCTGTTTTTTGGGAATTCAACTGGAAAACTTCGTCGCCGGACTGGCATCTAAAATTATTCATAAAGTGGAGGATGTCACAGAATTGGCAACAAGCGTCTTAATGCTCACCGTGCCCACAACGGTAGTGAATCTGCCGAGCGAAATTTCCAAACAACAAACCTCCGACGCTCTTATGAAATCCAAAAATTGCGTCCGCGATGTCGTTGCTAAAATGATCTTGGACTGGCTTGTTGACGAAACCGTGAACTGGATTCAGGGCGGCGGCCAGCCAAGATACGTCACCAATTGGGACACATTTTTAGGCGACGCTTTTAACACGGGGGTGGGCGAAGTTATCAATAACAGCAATTTGAATTTTCTCTGTAAGCCCTTCGGCTTGCAAGTCAGAATAAGTTTGTTGCCGGTGCAAAGATTTCAAAACCGGATTTCCTGCACCCTTGACGATATTGTCGCCAATATTCAAAATTTCTACGACGACTTCCGAAATGGCAGTTGGATAGCTTACGAACAATCCTGGTGGCCGGAAAATAATTATTACGGTTCTTTGTATATGACGATGGATGAAGCAATGATCCAGGGCGCCAAAGCCAAAGAAGCGGCTCAAAACGAAGCCATAGCCGGTAAGGGATTTTTATCGGTTAAAAGATGTTTAGCTTCAACCCAGTTACCCGATGGGACAATAAAGTGTATTAAAGAAGAAATTGTTACTCCAGGCGATACTGTCGGCGCGTTAGCCGCTCAAGCCGTTACATCTGATTATCAATGGGCTCAGAATATCCAATCTTGGGTAGCGGCCCTGGTCAACGCCACCATCAATCGTCTTTTTACAGAGGGTTTAAGTTTAATGAAACCGAGCACCACGCCCCAGAGTTCCGCCTCCGGCAATTATAATCCTTATGGAAATTATGACCCCGCTCTTTTGGCGAAAAGGCAAGAAAGAGACCGGATAAAAAGTGATTATCAGGCATTCCTTGCTTATTTCAATGCAATTTTAGCCAATAAAAAATCCTCTCTTTCTTCCGAACAGCAAATAGTTACGAACTTAAATGCGTTAAAAACGCGTAACTGCCAGCCGCCGGTTTCTGACAGCGACATAACCAGCGCTCAAAACGAAATTACTCGTTTGACAAATGAAGTTGCTAATTATCAAATCATTGTTAATGAAAATCAAGCCGGCATAACTGAAGCTGTTAATATTTCCGCTGATTTCCGAGACCGGGAAATGGCTCTTTTGACCCAGCACTATAATGATTTTCTGACAAAATATCAGTCCCTTATTTTAGAAATTGCCCCGGGCCCGGAAACAACCAAAAAAGCCAGCGAAGACGAATCCAAAAACAAGCAAGCCGAGCTTTCATCAATTCAATCCCGCTTATCTCTCTGTATAGTCACGACTCCATAAAATGAACAAAAAACAAAAAATATTGGCGATTGTCACTTTAGGCCTGATTATGTTTTTATTGATTGGAAATACGGGGAAAATTTACGCGGCCGATTCGCCAGCGGCAACTTCTAATTCTTCTTCTAACCCTGTTTTAACAGGATTAGATGTGGTCGGTGGCATTGCGGCAGTGCCATTGTCTTTAACAATTATAGGAATCAGTCTTATTGCCGGCAGTATAGCCAGTATTGCCGTTCAGATAGGCGGATTTTTGAGTAATTTTGCTCTCAGTTTGAATTTCGCGGTTATCCAAAACCCCATTATTGACGTCGGCTGGAAAATCACGAGGGACCTGGCGAATCTAGGTTTTGTTTTATTCATTATTATCATCGCCATCGCTACCATTCTCCGGATGCAGCAATACGAAGCCAAAAGCACTTTGGGGAAATTAATCGCGGTGGCGCTTTTGGTCAACTTCAGTTTAATGTTCGCCGGCGTTTTTATTGATTTTTCCAATATGCTGACCAAGTATTTTATTTCAAACATTACCGGCGCGGGAGTGGGGGGGTTAGGAACGTCTCTTGCCGCGGCTTTTAATGTCGGACAATTTCTGGGCGTGAAAGACGCCGCCGATTTTGCAGCAAATATCCTCACTTTCAGCGGAGCGGTAAAAATAATTGCCGGCCTTGTTTTCGCGGTTGTTTTCACTCTTTTGGTAGCATTGTGCCTGATAGCGGTGGCGGCGATGTTTATATTAAGATATCTTAATTTGAGCGTGCTTTTGGTTTTGGTCCCTTTAGCTTGCCTTTCCATGATTTTACCTTCAACCGAATCTATGTGGAAAGAGTGGTGGAAAAATTTCATAAAATGGATCATATTCGCTCCCGTTGCTTCATTTTTCTTTTATCTGGCGGTTTATCTCGCCAACAACTACAAAACATTCACCGGCGGAATATCTCTTGACGCTCAAGGCGTTGGAAAGCTAAACGACCTTATGGGATTTGGCGGCACTCCGATGAAAGATTTTGCCGGCAGTGTTATTAATTTAGTTATAGTGGGCGGATTTTTGATGTTCGGATTGATAATCTCCGACAAAATGGGAATCGGCGGGGCAAAAACCTTTTTGAATGTGGCGTCGGCGGCTGGCAAGGGGATCAAAGGATTCGCCGGCAGAAAAGCTTGGGAAGGTGTTGGGAAAGTAACCGGATCCGAGAAAGTCAAAGGCTGGACCAGGAATTTAGCCAATTCAAAATTCGCTCCGGCGAAATGGGTTGGCCAAGGCATTAATCGTTTGGGCGCTCAAGCGGAACGGGTGCCCGCCGAACAATATAGGAAACAAGTCGCGGGGCTGTCACCTCAGAGGTTAAACATTGAAGCTCAAGCTGCGACCGGCATAAAACGAGCTGTTATTCTTGAAGAATTAGCCAAGAAAAAAGATTTAAGCACGGAAACAATATCAAAATACTTCTCCAATGGAGCAACTATGGCTAATGTTGAAAAAGATTTCAAAACCACAGGGCTTAATTTTGGAAATATAACAAAAGCTATCGGGCGTAGCGTGGGAATGGTGTCCGCGAAAACAAACGACGAATTAGTGGCTGCTACGGACGAATTTCTTAAATCGCTTGATCCCAAAGATTACGCGAAAGGGCAATGGAATGAAATTTTTAAAACGACAACCGATTCTAAGCTTCAAAATATTCAAAAACAGTTAATTGGCGCTTTCGCCCGAAAGACCCCCGGAGCGTTTGGCAGGGTTATGCCGCACATTAAAGAAGGAACTGTTGATAATTATAAGTCGCTTATCGAAAAAGAAATATCATTTATGGAAAAAAACAAAGACGAGGCAATGAGGAAATTAGGCGCGCAAGCAAGAGCGGTTTATAAAAAAACATTAGGGAAGCGATTATTCGCCGAAGAAATAACACCTTCGGGGTCAGCGACTCCGCCACCTACAACTTAATAACTAATAATTTGTATTTATGCTTCAAATCTCACGACAACAAGTTTTAGAAAGATGGGATACTTTACCGGATAACCTGAGAGAGGCTTTGTTCTCTGAAATTAATGCCAATATTGTTTGGCAAATCGGCACCCTTAATCATCTGTCTGAGGAAAAAATTTCTACTATGGCGATGATAGTCGGCGATGTAATTTTCGGGTTTCTTCATCCCGATGACCTGGCTCGGGAAATCCAGGAAGCCCTCAATTTGAATCCTCAAATTGTTAATCCTATCAGCCATGAAATTAATAGAAAAATTTTTGCCCCGCTTAGAACAGATTTAGAAAAAGTTTATAGCCCGGCTAGCGCGATGACGGAAATAAAACCAACAATCAAATCCGAACCGGAAACGAAAGTTGAAAAAGAAATTGAGTTTAAACCGTCAGGCCTCAGACCAGAAGCTACAACCAAACCCATTGAGATAACCGACCTGCCGAAAGCCGCGCAATTGCCCAAAACCGAAATCCAGCCGCCGAAAATTGAACCGGTTATTTCTCCGAAGCCAATTTCCGCCGAACAGCCGTTTATCATCCATCAGGAAACCGAAACCAAAGCGTTTACCGAAAAAAAGAAAACAACGATGCCGACTATGGGTTGGTTTAAAAAAGAAAGCTCTAAAACGCCGGAATCGCCGATTAAAGTGGAATTGGAAACTTTCGGCCAAAAAATCGAAGAGAAAAAAGAACCAGTCGTTGCCAAAACCGAAGCCCCGAAACAGAGAATAATTCATTACCGAGAAGTGGATATCCCCACTCCCTTCGGTAAAACTCAAGGCGATCCTTTTGGAAAACAAAGAGAACAACCCCAAAAAGAAATCGCGCCTCAGAAAATTGAGACGCCTATTATAAAACCGGAACTGCCAAAACCAATAACGCCATCGGCGCCGCCGGTCATTAATCTTGATTCTTTTAGCGTGGCAAGAGAAAACAAAAATCCAAACGAAGTGAAACTGGAAGGAAACACTATTAATCTAAAGAATAATAAACAATTACAGTAATTACTGTAATTACTGTAATTTATGCAGTTTCAAGTTCCTCAATATTACGAAGTTAAAGAAAGAATTGTCGGACCTTTAACCCTCCAGCAATTTTTTTATATCGCCGCAGCATGCGGGTTGAGTTTTCTTATGTTTTTTATTTTTCAATTTTGGCTTTGGTTTATGGCCAGTATTATTTTACTCGGAGCGGCCAGCGCGCTGGCTTTGATAGAAATCAACGGCCAATCACTGACCAAAATCCTTTTTTCCGCTCTATTTTATTACTGGCGGCCGCGAGTTTATTTTTGGAAAAGAGAAATTGAAAAAGAAGAAATAATTTTGCCAGAAGAAGCGAAGCAAATTGAAGAAATTAAAAAAGAACTGAGCTTCCAGCAAAAAATCAAATCCCTCGGCCAAAAAATTTTAACCAGCCGTTTGCCTCTGCCCGGAGAAAAATCCGCCATGCGAAACGTTCAAGAACGCTATCAAATTTTCCGAAAATCCACCGGTGAAAAACAAGCGGCGAAAAGAGTGGACTATAGATAATTAAAAATTTATAATTAAATAAATGCCCAAAACATTATCAACCCAGGAATTCGTGGAACTTCAGGAAATCCGCGACGGCGTAATTTTTCTTAAAAACGGCGCTTTGCGCCAGTTGTTAATGGTAAGCGGAGTGAATTTTGATTTAAAATCAGAACAAGAACAGGACTTGATGACTTACGGTTATCAAAATCTCTTGAATGCCCTGGACTTTTCAATCCAGATTTTCATTCATTCCCGCCGCCTGAATATTGAATCCTATCTTTCAAAACTCCAGGAACGCCATTCGCAGGAATCCAATGAATTATTGAAAACCCAGATTGCCGAATACCTGGAATTTATAAAATCATTTGTGGCGAATAACGCCATTATGGATAAAACTTTTTTTGTGGTAGTCCCTTATGACCCGGTTTATTTGCCGAAAGCCGCCAAAGGCGTAATTAGTTTTATTAAAAAAGCCCTGCCTGCCGACAGGCAGGAAAAAACTTCGGCTTCCCAAAACCAGGCCGCTCAAACCGAAAATCTCCAGCAAAATCTCCAGCAACTTAGCCAGAGAACTGACCAAGTGGTTGCCGGCCTTCAGCAAATCGGTTTGCGGGCGATTCCGCTCGGCACCGAAGAATCCATTGAGCTTGTTTACAATCTTTATAACCCCCAATTAGTTGAAAGGGGAGAATTGAAAATAACCAAAGAAAATGCCTAAAAAAATAGAAATTCCAAAAGGTTATACGGCTTCAGGGAAAGACATCAAAGACATCATCGCCCCGGCGGGTTTGGAAGTTAACGCCGGCTATCTTAAGCTCGGAGAAAAATATGTCAAAACTTTTTTCCTTTTCACTTACCCCCGCTATTTAACCAGCGGCTGGTTCTCGCCGATAATTAATTTAGCGGAAGTTCTTGATATCGCCGTTCATATCCATCCCATTGATACGGCTTTGGCCTTGCGAAATCTCCGAAAAAAAACCGCTCAAATTCAAGCTCAAATAATGGTACGGGAAGAAAAAGGACTGGTCCGCGACCCGATGCTTGAAACCGCTTACCAAGACGTGGAAAATCTTCGGGACGCGCTCCAGCAAGCCCAGGAAAAACTTTTTGAAGTTGGAATTTATATTACTATCTACGGAAGCGACCCCAAAGAATTGGCGCGTTTGGAAAATCTCATTGTCTCACTTTTGGAAAGCAAACTGGTTTATATCAAGCCCGCGCTTTTCCAGCAGCCGGAGGCCTTCTCTTCGGTTTTGCCTTTAGGCGCGGACAAAATAGCGATTCGCACGCCGCTTAATTCCGGACCCGCTTCTTCTATTTTTCCGTTTATTTCGGCGGATCTGACTTCAGATGAAGGTATTCTTTACGGCGTCAATCTAAGTAATAACAGTCTGGTGATTTTTGACCGGTTTTCTTTGGAAAACGCGAATTTCACCGTTTTTGCCAAAGCCGGCGCCGGAAAAAGTTATTTTGCCAAACTGGAAGTCCTGCGTTCAATGATGATGGGAACGGACGTTATTATTATTGACCCGGAAAACGAATACCAAAACCTGGCGGATACCATCGGCGGCAGTTATTTCAAAATTTCCCTAACCTCAGCCAGTCATATCAACCCTTTTGATATCCCTGTTATTCCTCAGGACGAAGAACCGGCGGAAGTATTCAAGTCGCACGTTCTTAATCTCGTTGGTTTGGTTAAATTAATGCTTGGCGAAGTCAGCCCGGAAGAAGACGCGATATTGGACCGGACGATTTTGGAAACCTACGCTTCCCGCGACATCACTCCGGAAAAAGATTTTTCCCAAGCCCAGCCGCCTTTAATGGAAGATCTCCAGACGATTCTGGAAAATACCGAGGGCGGGTCCGGCTTGGCAAAACGTCTGGAAAAATTCACCCGCGGTTCTTACGCCGGCTTCACCAATCAGCCGACCAACGTCAATATCAAAAACCGCCTGGTAGTTTTTTCCATCCGCGATCTGGAAGACGAACTGCGGCCGATTGCAATGTACATCATTCTTAATTTTCTCTGGAATCTCATCCGAACCGAACTTAAAAAGAGAATCGTGGTCATTGACGAGGCCTGGTGGATGATGAAATACGCCGACAGCGCTTCTTTCCTTTTCGGCTTAGCCAAAAGAGCGAGAAAATATTATTTGGGCGTGACGACTATCACCCAAGATGTGGAAGATTTTCTGGGCTCTCCTTACGGCCGGCCGATTATCAACAACTCTTCGCTTCAATTTTTGATGAAACAAGCGCCAGCCACTATTGATTTGGTCGCTAAAACTTTCGGTCTGACAGACGTGGAAAAAACTTTTCTTCTGGAAGCGGCGGTAGGCGAAGGTTTGTTTTTCGCCGGCCAAAAACACGCCGCCTTAAAAGTGGTCGCTTCTTACACCGAAGACCAAATGATTACCACCAACCCGGAGCAAATTTTAGAAAAGAAAGAAGCTGAGGGATAAAAGTAATTAGTAATTAAGAAAAATGGAGGAAAGCCCAAAAATTGGTTTAGTGGAAATAATTCTGATGAATATGATTGTGATCCCGGCGGATTTGTTTGAATTAGCGGCAACTCTTTTGGTAGCCATACCGGTGCTCGGACAAATTCTTTTAGTAGTAAAATGGATTGTGGCCGGGTTCACTTGGCTAATTATTCAGTTTTGGCTTATAATGAAAGGAATAAAGGGGTTGTGGTATTTAAGCGGCAGTTTGTTGGATGGGGCGGCTAATTTCTTAGGGCTTGACCTTCCTTTCGGGAAAACCGTCAGTTTGAATGTGACAATTTATTTAGCTAACCACCCCAAAATAACACAAGTAGCGGCAGTTGCTAGTGGTAAAATAGGGGCCGCTACCGAAAAAATTACTAAACAGTAATTAAGTAATTGGGTAATTAAGTAATTGAAACTCAAATTATGAATTTAAAAAATAAAATTTTATTTCTTTTTATACTTTCAAGTTTTTGCTTTTTACTTTCTGTCTTGTCCGCAACCGCTCAAACCGCTTCCCAAGTTTTAATCACCTGGCAGGCTCAAAGTTTTGTTCCGGCGGAATATCAAGGAAAAATTTTGCCCGCGTCCGGCACCAATATTAAACTCGGTTTGGAATTGGTAATAACAAATAAAATCCAAGATTTATCAAAAGCCGACATTTTCTGGTATCTTGACGGAAAATTATTGGGGCGAGGTCAGGGTTTAAAACAAATAAATTTTACCGCGACTAAAGGCGCGACTAATTCTCATTTTGTCCGGGCCGCGGTCAATTATAATCAGCAAGAATATGACGGCACGGCTGATATTCCGATCGCCAATCCCAAAATCGTTATTCAAACCCCTTCTCCGGCAAATAATTCCATTCCCTTGGGTAAAAAAAATGATTTCCAAGCCATTCCTTATTTCTTTAATATAAATAATTTAGGAGAACTACTATTTACTTGGCTGGTAAACGGCCAGACATTCGCAAACAAAGGAGATAATCTCTTAGGACTGACGCTAACTCCGCCTATTCCTTCAAACCAAAACATCAATATCAAGATTACCGCTCAAAATTTGAAAAATGATTTGGAATTAGGGTCTAAAGAAATTAATTTAAATGTCCAGCAATAAATACAAATCTATAATTTTCGCTTCTATTTTTCTATTTTCTACTTTCTATTTTCTACTTTCTACGCCTGTTTTTGCGGCTGAATTAAAATATCAATTTCCTTGTTCGCCGATAGCCGGCGGAACCTGCCCGACCGCCGAGCAGACAGCCCAAAGTCCGGCGGCCTACATCGCCCGTTTTTACCAATTCGCTTTGATGATCTCCGGGGCGCTGGCCTTTGGAATGATAATTTTCGGCGCTATTCAATACATTGTTTCAGCCGGCAACGCTACTACCCAGAAAGATGCCGCTGACCGCATTTTCCAAGCGCTTTGGGGCATTGCCCTGCTTTTTGGCGCTTATCTGATTCTTTACACCATTGACCCCAAATTAGTCAGTTTAACCGACCCTAATATTGAAATTATAAAACTGCCGGAATATAAATTACCGGAATATTTAAAAGAGGTCAAACCAGGGGTTCTTGAAACAGTGGGAGGAACCGAAAAGATACCCCTTAGAGATTCTTTGGGAAACAAAATAGGCGAAACAGAAGTAACAAGAGTAGGCGAAATTCAATATACTTGGGTTACTGAAAAAGAATTTAACGAATTGAAAAAAGAGGGATGGGAACTTATGTATGGTCCTAGTATCGAGACGGATGCTTGCCAAGGAAATTCTGCAAAAGGATCAGGAAAAATTTGTATTTCTAAAACACCTAAATAAATAATTATTATCTGAGCTTTTAATTCTTAATCTTTAAGATAATATGCGCAAAATTTTAGCAATCATCATAGGGGTAGTCGGAGTTCTAGCGCTTGGCTGGGTTATTTACTATTTTATAAGCCGAGCAGCTTCACCGATTATCACCGCTAAACCGGAAACAGAATCAACAAGCGCGCAACAAGCGGCAAGCCAACTAAAAATTGTTTCCCAGGAACCGGTTTTTGACTATTGGACGGCCTCCACGAGCCAAGAAATTTTTTATATTACTCCTGAAGGGAAAATCGCCAAAATCGGCGCTCCTCAAAATACTTATCTCTCGGAACAAACAATTACTAATCTCAATTTCGCCTTGCCGTCGCCTGACAGCCAAAAAGTCATTGCCGCTTTCGGCGATTCTCGCCAACCGCAATTCAGTATTTTTGATTTAGCGAGCAGTACCTGGTCGCCTCTGCCTTTGGAGATTAAATCTGTGGCCTGGTCGCCTGAAGGAAAAAGATTAGCCGCTATCATAAACCAAAATAACCAGACCGATTTAATTATTCTTGATTTGGCCAAGTATTTATCAAGCGATCCCAAGCAAAAAGCGAAGTCCTCAACAACAATTGTCAAAAACTTTTCTCTTCAAGATTTAAAAATGAATTGGCTGATACCGGATGAGATAATTTTTACCGGCAAACCGTCTAATTCAGTAATGGGTTCGGCTTGGCGTCTTAATTTTGCCAAGCCGACTAAGACAACTTTTACCGAAATTGTCCCGCCGGGAACCGGTTTGATGATTAAATGGCTGAAAGAAGATTCGGGCCTGAAATTCCAAAACCAAAAAAGCAGTTTAATAAATTGGACCGGGCAAACAATAAATAATTTTTCAATAATGGTTCTGCCGGATAAATGCGTTTTAAAATCAGATTCTCTTTATTGCTTTCTTTTCACCTCAGCTAATCCCAAAATAAACTGGCCGGATGATTATCTTCAAAAATCAATTTACACTATAGACGCGCTTTATAAATTTAACTTAAATAACTTAGTCGCCCCGGAACTGATTTTCGCCCCTACCGAAGGGAAAATAATCGATGCCTCTGATTTAAAAATTCTCGGCGATCAAATTCTTTTCATCAATCGCTACGATAATCAATTATATTCTTTGGAAGTTGAGTAATTACAGCAATTACCGTAATTACTGTAATTGCTGTAATTGCTGTAATTCTATCGGTTTAATTATTACGTGCCTCTCTTTTCCCTCACCGACACTCTCGGTTTTTAAATCGGGATGATTGACAATCTCTAAATGGACCAGCCGGCGCTCATAAGCGTTCATCGGCGGCAATTGAATTTCTTCCTTATTAATAATCGCTTTGTGGGCGGCGGCTTTGGCTAATTCAGCGATTAATCGTTCACGCTCCCGGCGGTAATTATTCACATCCAGCCACACTTTTTGCTGGTTTTCTTTCTGGGAGATCAGATTAATCATATATTCAAAATCCTCCAGAAAACCCTGCAAATTCTCAGCGATTAACTGGTCATTGGTGGTGATTGAAAATCTTTTAGACGGTTCATTAAAATTGATTTCAAAATCCTCCGCTCCCATCAACTCAAGCAGTTTTTTTATTTTCTCCGATAATTGTTCCATGTTTTTCTAAATTTTTATTAATAAAAATTTGCTGACCCAAAGAAAAAACAGAAGAAACCAACCAATAAAGACCGAGAGCAGACGGAAGATTGGTCAAGATAATAAGAGTCAGCGCCGGTCCGATATATAATAGCATTGCCTGGCTGGTTTTGTCAGCACCTGTGGCCTGACCGGTATTTTTCGGCAACATCATTCGTCCCTGCAGATATTGCGCCAAAACCGCCAAAACCGTTATCAATAAACTTTTTTGGTTTAAATTAATTAACCCCAAAAAATTATGACTATCAAAAATGGTATTGGAAAGTCCGGTTAGAAAAACCCGATAAAGAGCGATTAAAATCGGCAATTGAATAATCAAAAGCAAAATACTGGAGAAGGGATTGATACTGTGTTCTTTATAAAGCGCCATTAAGGCCTGAGTTTGTTTTTCTTTGTCGTGTTTGTGGTCTTCCTGGATTTTCTTAACCAAGGGCTGCAATCTTTGAATTTTTGTCTGTTCCTTCGCCCCGTGATAAAAAAACGGCAAAAGCAACAATCTTATGAAGATTGTCAATAAAATAATAGCCAAGCCCAAATCATGAAAAGCGATAAATTTATAAATAAATATCAAAAACTCAAGAATCGGCTGGTAGAGCAGCTTATTAAACATAATGAATTAAACCGTTAATTTTTTCCGATTTTTTTGTCGGCGCCTGGTTATCGTTCGTCGGCCTCCAACAGTTCGCTTTCTTTTCAGAAACCCGTGAGATCTGCTTCTTTTTTTCTTTTTTGGCTGATAGGTAACTGACATTTTGTTTAATTTTAACACTTATCCCCAACTTATCAACAAGTAAATCACAAAAGGTATTTTTTTGCAATCTTGCTTTGTGGATTTTATAGTTTAAAATGAAAACAATGACTGACATAAACCTTAACGATCTCTGGCAAGGCGTTTTAGGAGAAATCGAAATCCAACTTTCGCGGCCGGATTTTCTCACTTGGCTAAAGAACAGTCGTCTTATTGATAAAAAAGAAGGCGACGGCACGGTATTAGTCGGACTGCCGAATAATTTTGCGAAAGAGTGGGTAAAAAACCGTTATCATAAATTAATTTTAGGGTCATTAAGAAATTTAGACAGTTCTATCAGGGTTGTTGAATACACTGTTGAAAGCCAGCCTCAAAAAAATTTGATAAAAATCAAGAAGGGGATTGATTCGGAAGCTATTATTGAAACCGACAATCAAAGACCACTGATTGAATTAAAAATTGACCCGGAATCAAATCTCAACCCCCGCTATACCTTGAAATCTTTTATTGTCGGCTCTTCCAATGAATTGGCTTATGCCGCGATGATGGCGGTGATGAAAGATGTTGGCAAAAAATACAATCCTCTTTTTATTTACGGCGGCGTTGGCTTGGGCAAAACCCACCTTCTCCAGGCAGTCGGCAATGAAATTAAAAGTATTTATAAAAATAAAGTAAAAGTTTTTTATGTCACTTCGGAAAAATTCGTCAATGATGTTATTTGGGCGATTCGCAATAAAAAAATGGACGATATTAAAAGAAAATATCGGGATGTTGATGTTTTAATAATTGACGATATTCAATTTATCGGCGGCAAAGAAAGAACCGAAGAAGAATTTTTCCATACGTTTAATGCTTTATATGAGAACAACAAACAGATAATAATGTCCTCAGACCGCCCGCCGGCCGCCATCCCCACTATTGAAGAACGATTGCGCTCGCGTTTTGAGGGCGGAATGATAGCTGATATCAGCTATCCCGATTATGAGACCAGATTAGCCATTTTAAGGGCAAAATCCCAGGAAAATGGATGGCAAATAGACGACAAAACCCTGGAATTAATAGCCAGTAAGGTTAAAAAGAACATTCGGGAATTAGAAGGAGTTTTAAATAAGGTTGTTTTTTTAGAGGATGTCAGGAAAGAGAAAATTGACGGCCAGAAACTGGAAGAAATTATTAATGAAGTGGTGCGGGTTAATACAAAGAACATCAACCCCAATGACGTAGTTAAAACCGTAGCTGAATTTTTTGAAATCTCACTACCCGATTTAATCGCCAAATGTAAAAAGAAAGAGGTAGTTGAACCGCGCCAGATTGCCATGTACCTGCTTCGGGAAATGCTTAACGCCTCCTATCCTTTTATCGGAGAAAAACTCGGGAAAAGAGACCACACCACTGTTATTCACGCCTGCGAAAAAATTTCCAAAGAAATTAACCAAAATCCGGTTTTAAACCAAAAGATAATTTTAATAAAAGAATTAATAAATAAATCTGTTTAATATCTGGATAAGTTGTGAATTTATTGTTAATATTAACTTAATAAAAAGAGGATAAAAAAATATATCCGCCGGCGGGCGGAAAAAAATAATTTATTTTATCCCCGGTTTTCCAATAAATTTCCACAAGTTATTTTAAGTAAAAATCTATATTTAGAAACAAAAAAAATAATATTTCCACAAATTAAACCAACACTACTACTATTATGAGATTAATTATATTAAATAATAATTTAAAAGAAGCATTGCGTTCTATTGAGGGCGCAATTGGGGATAACTTAAATTTGCCGATTTTAAAAAATATTCTCATTAAGAGCGAGGATAATAAAATTAATTTTTCGGGCACTAATTTGGAATTAGCGGTTAATTATCGGGCGCCCGGGAAAATCATAGAAGGCGGCTTAATAACGGTCCCTTTAAATATTTTTTCCAATATCGTCAATAATTTAACAACTGAGAGAATTACCTTAGAAAATAAAGATTTTAATTTATTAATAAAAACCGATAATTACGAAGCGACTATTCAAGGGTTGAATCCCGAGGATTTTCCGATTATTCCAAAGATCAACCACACTGATAAATTTATAAAAATAAATTCAGGGATTTTTAAATCAGCCTTATTAAAAATTATTAATAGTATTCAGTATTCTGAAATTCGGCCGGAAATCAACGGGTGTTTATTTAGTTATCAGCTTGATTATCTAAAATTGACCGGCACGGATAGTTTTAGATTATCGGAGAAAATTATTTCCGCCGACCAATTTAAAAGTAATTTTGAAGAAGGGTTTGAAATTATAATTCCCCTAAAAACTCTTCAAGAGATTTTAAAAACAGTCCCTAATGACAGCGAATTGGATATTTCTATAAACCAAAACCAGATACTTTTCAAAACAGGGGAATTGGAAATTATTTCGCGGTTGATAGAAGGAAAATTTCCCGATTATCAAAGCATTATCCCTCAGGAGCTTAAAAGCGAATTAGTGATTAATAAAAGCGAATTAGTGAATGCTTTAAAATTGACCAGTATTTTTTCCGGCAGGGTCAACGAGATAAAATTAAAAATCGGAGAAAATAAAAAATTTTTGGAAATTTATTCCGCCGATAGCGCCGTGGGGGAAAACCATTATTTATTGCCGGCTAAAATTAACGGGCATAATCTGGATATTTCATTTAATGGCCGGTATTTGCTTGACGGGCTGAAATCATTGGAGGACAAAGAAATTATCCTGGGATTCAATAATGACAATCAACCGGCGGTGGTTAAGTCTCCGGCTGACAAAAATTGGTTTTATATTCTGATGCCGATCAGGGCTTAAAATTACCGTAATTACCGTAATTACCGTAATTACAGTAATTGAAAAACTATTACTTCTTTTTCGGCGGAATTTCCGTAAACATCACTGACTTTTATTTTAAGAGAATTTTGGAGATCAAATTTTTGATTGGCAATTTGGTATTGGTATTCATATACTCCAAGAGACCCCGGACTTTTGCGGTCAATTAATTGATTATTAAAATAGAGTTCAATTTTATCCAGATTAACATCTGATTTTATTGTGGCCTTAATATTTATCGCGTCTTTCACGAAATCCCCATTATTAGGCGAAAAGGCGGCAATTTCCAGTTTGGAATTTTGTCCGGTATTGGAATTCTGGGTTAACCCCGGCGGCGTTTGATTATAACGGCTGAAATCCGGAAGATTCTGTTTCAACCATTCCATTAATTCTTCTTCCCAGTTTTGAAATTGCGGATCGTCTTGGGGGTTTTGAGGGATTGGCCCTTGGGGGTTGTTTTTGTCTATATAATAAAGAATGTCATGAATTTGAGGATATTCCACGCCATTGACTTGATAGTTAATAACGGCTTCGCCGCGGAGAATGGGTTTTTCGGCTGAAATCGAATACGGCCGGGTGAAGGTTTCGGTAGTGGTCGCATTTTTTAAAATCTCTTCCATAAAAGCGTGCCAGATAGGAACGGCAGCCAGAATACTGCCGGCTTGCTGTTGCATCGGGGCATTATTATTATTTCCGGCCCAAACCCCGACCACAAAAGAGGGGGTGTAGCCCAAAGCCCAGGCATCGTGGAAGTTGTTGCTGGTTCCCGTTTTCAAGGCGACTTCCTGGTCTGGGAAAACCGTGAGATTCAAACTGGAAGAAAAAAGCGGCTGGCGCAAATCCTTGTCGGAAAGAATATTGTTTATTAATTGCGGATAAAGCGGATCAACGATTTTTGTACTTCGGTCTTGATATTCTTCCAGAATTTTTCCATTACTGTCTTTAACTTCCAAAATTATGGTCTGGGGATGTTTGATCCCTTCCTGGCTTAAAACGGAATAGGCCTCAACTAAATCTATAAGCTTGACTTCGCCGCCGCCTAAAACCAGCGATAAGCCGTAACGCCGGGGATCGGTCAAGGTGGTGATGCCGAAATTGTGAAGAGTTTTTACAACATTATCCAAACCGGACAGGTAAAGCATCTTGACCGCAGGTATGTTGATTGATTGAGCTAGGGCATTTTTTAAATCAACCGGACCACGGAATTGTTTATCGAAATTACGAGGATGAAAACAAACCGGATTCTCATTGTTGAAATCAACTATCGCGGGACAGAGTGGATTGTTGGCGGTAAATTCAGTAGGCACATCAAATAATATCGTGTCCGGAGTATACCCCCTTTCAAAAGCGGTCAGATAAACGAAGGGCTTGAGCGCGGAACCGGGCTGGCGCAGGCCCTGGGTAGCGACATTAAAGTTGCCCTCGTTCTCAATATCATAATAGTTGCGAGAGCCAACCAGCGCTAAAATTTGGCCTGTTTTAGCGTCTTGAGCCACCAAGGCGGCGTTCTTTCCCTTATAGAGAGTATCATTGCGTTGGGCGCCTTCAGTCACCGCTGTTTCCGCTGATTTCTGCAGTTCGTAATTAAGTGTCGTGATAACTTTTAAACCGCCTTTTTGGACCATTTCTTCTCCGTAGCGGTTGACCAGATATTCTTTCACTTCCATAACAAAATGCGGGGCTTTAATGCCGCTAAGAGACGGAGAGGCGAAAACCAGTTTGGTTTTTATGGCTTGTTCTTTTTGCCCGGCATCAATAAAACCCTGTTTTAACATTTCGTCCAAAACAAGTTCTTGGCGTTTTTTAAGTTCGTCCAAACGAGAACCCCAGGGAGAATAATAACTGGGCGCCTGGATCGCGGCGGCCAAAACGGCGGCTTCGGCTAAGTCAAGTTCTTTGGCTGGTTTGCCGAAATAGGCCTGGGCGGCGGCTTCAATGCCGTAAATATTTGAGCCGTAAGGGATTTGGTTAAGATAAAAAGTTAAAATTTCGTCTTTGGCGTAATAACGCTCCAACTCAATGGCCAAGGCGAGTTCTTTTATTTTTCTTTGAATTGTTTTTTCCGGCGAAAGGAAAGCATTTTTGGCTAATTGCTGGGTAATAGTGGATGCGCCCTTGGATTGGCCATGAATTAAATTATTAAAAAGGGCCCGGACAATGGCTTTAAGGTCAAAAGCAGGATGGTTGTAAAAACCGTGGTCTTCAATAGCGATAGTCGCTTTTTTGACATAATCAGGGATTTCTTCAAAAGGAATGACCGTCCTTTTCTCCTGACCGTGGATTTCGTAGAGCAGGACTTTGCCTGTCCGGTCGTAAATTTGAGTTGACTGGGCCAGTTGGTAGTCGCTGATTTGGTCTAAAACTGGTAAATTTTTTATCAGCGAAGACAGGTATATTAAACCGGTTGCCGCTAAAACTAAAACAACCAGCGTTGTCAAACCGAATATTTTTATAATTTTTTTCTTTTTTGGCTTCATTTGTTGTGTTATTATTGTTAATAATAACAATAATAAAATGAAAGATAAATTAGAGGACAAAGTTAAAAATTTACTGACCAAAGGAGTGGAAGAGGTGATTCTAAAAAAACACTTAGAAGAGAAATTAAAATCCGGAGCGAAATTGAGAGTAAAATTCGGCATTGACCCGACTTCACCAGATTTTCATTTGGGCCATAGTGTTTCTCTTTTGAAATTAAAACAATTTCAGGATTTAGGCCACCAGGTTATTCTTTTGGTGGGCGATTTCACGGCGATGATCGGCGATCCGTCTGGCAGAGCCAACGCCCGGAAACCATTAACGAAAGCCGAGGTTCAAAAAAATATGGCGGATTATATCCAACAGGCCGCTAAAATTTTAGATATAAAAAAAGTTGAAATCCGTTACAACAGCGAATGGTATGCCAAAAAAGGAATGGATTTCGTTGTTAAAATTACTTCCCGTTTTACTTACGCCCAATTAATTGAAAGAGAAGAATTCCAGCGCCGAATAGAAGCGAAAGCCGATATAAGCCTTTTAGAGTTGATTTATCCCCTTTTGCAGGGCTATGACTCTGTTGAACTCAAGGCAGACGTGGAAATTGGAGGAACAGACCAAAAATTTAATCTGCTGATGGGCCGCAAAGTCCAGCAGAAATTTAATCAGCCGGAGCAAGATATTATTACGGTGCCTTTACTGGAGGGAATTGATGGGATAAAAAAAATGAGTAAAAGTTCCGATAATTATATTGGCTTGACCGAAGATCCGTTTAAAATGTTTGGAAAAATTATGTCTATCCCGGATAAGATTATGAGCAGATATTTTGAATTACTTACCGATGTGTCGCAAGAAGAGATTGCCAGTCTTAACCCCCGAGACCAAAAATTGAGATTAGCCCGGGAAATCGTTAAATTTTATCACGGAGATAAAACAGCCGGCCAAGCCCAGGAAGAATTTATCAAAGTTTTTAGAGAGGGAGAACCCCCAAGTCAAATCAAAACCATAAAAATAACCCCTTGCTCAATCGGGGCCAAAGAGTTGTTAGTTAAATGCGATTTAGCTAAATCTCTTTCCGATGCCCAGCGATTAATTGAGCAGGGGGCGGTTTCTTTAGACGGCCAAACCGTTAAAGATTGGCGTCAAAAAATTTCTATCAACAAACCCAGTATCTTAAAAGCAGGGAAGCATCATTTTATAAAACTTACCCCGTAGTCCTGCTTGGAAGGTACCTACGGGGCTTGGTCCCTGATTCTTTTTTATTATTCTGCCTCCTGGGTTTCTACTGGCTCTTCTTTCTCTGTTTCTTTTTCAAAGCCGCAAACAGGGCAGGAGTTGTTTGCTAATGTGTTGCCGCATTCCGGGCAAATATCTTCGGCCATATGTTTTAAAATTTTAACGACCTTTATTCTTTGCGGTCATTATATTAATAAACTAGCGCCTGTCAACCCCCGTTAGAAAGTTTTTCAGTTTATAGCTCTGTTTTCGGAAAGGACGGATAGACTTAAATTCTTACTCTTTCTAACGGGGTTTATTAAATTTTTATACTTGGCATTTATTAGGATTAATCTTAAATTATATCTAAATATTTATTTTATGCTACATCAGATTAAGTTAGACTTCTAACGGGGTCAACCCCCGCAGGGAATTGCGGTAAATATTGACGGCGGCGATCGCTAAAGCGAGCGCGTCGGTAATATCATCAATTTGTTTGGCGGTATTAATTTTTAAACAATGGCCAACCATTTTAGCGACGGCTTCTTTTGAGGCCCGGCCGTCGCCGGCGACTATCAGCTTGGCTTCGGAAGGAGAGATTTCAATCAGCGGCAGTTTATTTTTTAAAATTATCAAAATCAAAACTCCCCGCGACTGGCTGACTTCCAGGGCGGTCTTTAGATTTTTGGCAAAATAAAGTTTTTCCAAGGCGACTAAGTCAGGTTTTTCTTTTTTAAGCAGTTGAGTAAATGAATTTTCCAAGTCCAGTAATCGCTGGTTTTTGTTTGTAGATGAAATTTTTAAAAGGCCGGCTTTAAGAAATTTTAAATCACTTCCCTTTTTATCAATTAAGCCGTAACCGATGCGAGTACTGCCGGGGTCAATACCTAAAATTTTCATAGAAAATTTTAGTAATTAAGTAATTACCGTAATTACAGTAATTACCCAATTACTCAATTACTATTCGTTATTATTTTTTGAACATCATCTTGCTCTTCCAGCGTCTCAATAAGTTCGTTTATTTTGTTTTTACTTTCCTCGGAAACCGGTTGTTTGAATTTGGCTTGCCATTGACCGTCTTTGTTTTCAAAAGCCCAAAGAACGCTTTCCGGCTCGGTAAACTTAGCATCATGGTCGCTGAGGATTTTTTTTATTTCAGGGATGGTGCGGTTTTTATTATCAGTGATGGCCTCAACTAAAACCGCGACTCCTTCCGGGCCATAGGCGCCGATAATCAATTCTTCCAGAGTTTTATCTTCCGAAGCGCGTTTGACCGCCCGTTCAATATTTTCCTGGGGAACATTGTTTTGGCGGGCTTTTTCAATAGTGGTCCGCAACCGGGGATTGAATTGGGGATTGGGTTCTTCTCGGGCGGCAATTGCCACCGCATTAAGCAATTTTGAGAACAACCGGCCGCGGTTTTGGTCGGTGGCATTTTTTTCGTGTTTTATGGTTTTAGAGTGAGAATGTCCTGACATGCCATAATTATATAAATTTTAAGCGAAAGCGCAAAAATATCTATTCAAAATAAAAACCCCGACTCGTTAAATTGAGTCGGGGTAAATTGATTTTGTCGGAGATGTCATCTCCTGTGGCGCGGATAGTGGCGGGGACGATAGTTTCCATAGTTTCTGTAAATTAATGTTTTTTGCACGACATAAGTATTTGGGTAATATCCATACCAGTAAGGGTAAGGATTAGGATTTCCCCAAAACGTTATCTCGGGTTGTTTGAAATCTATTATTAAAGGACTTTGAGGCCGCCCCATTGTTATCGCGCAGCCGCTTAGCGTTAATACGAAAAACACGAAACTAAGGATTAAACCTGTTTTTTTCATTTTCCACCTCCGTTTTTATTGGTTTATGTAAATGAACTTAATATAGAGCCTATCTATAATAATACATATTTTTAGAAGTTTGTCAATATTAAGGGCGAAATAAGATATATTGGCGAGAAAACAAGGTTAATTCTGCCCTTTTTATTTAATTAAGAGTCGGAGTATAATAATTAAAATGATCGGGGAACAAAAAAATTCTAATTTAGGGGAAATATTGGCCAAAGAGCGCCACGAAGCCCAGGAGCGGGAAGCCCAGCGCCGGGCGACTAAATTAAATTATTCTTATATCAGTTTGGCGACCGTGCCGGTTCAGACCAAAGCCCTGCGTTTGATAAACAACAAAGAAGCGGAGGAAGCCAAATTGGCCGCGTTTCTTTTAAAGAAAAAACAATTAAGTTTGGCGGTTTTTGACCCGAATACTTCCGAAGCCAAAAAAATAATTGCCAAATTAAAAATTGACGGCTATGAACCGGAAATATTTATTGTTTCCCAGGAAAGTTTGAATTACGCCTGGACTTTTTATCAATTTGTCACTCCGGATGCTAAAGAAATCACCGGCAAGGTGGAAATTGCCTCCGACAGAATAAAGGAATTAACAAAAAAAATAAGCGACCTTGAAAAATTTAAAATTCAGCTTCAGGAATTCAAAGAGCCGCAGATTTCCCAGATTTTGGAAATTATTTTAGCCGGCGCTTTCGTCAGCCGGGCTTCGGATATTCATTTTGAACCGGCCCGGGCCAACGCCAAACTGCGGCTGCGGATAGACGGTTTGCTTTATGATTTATATGATTTATCTTCCTCTGTTTATTTGGCGCTGGTTTCCCGGATAAAACTTCTTTCAAAAATGAAATTAAATATTCATGACCAGCCGCAGGACGGCCGTTTCACCATCGGTTTGGAAAATGTGGATATTGAAATCAGGACTTCAATTATTCCCTCGGAGTTCGGCGAAACCATTGTTTTGAGGATTTTAGACCCCGCTATTATAAAAGTTGATTTTGCAAAACTGGGTTTGCGAAAAGACGATTTGGAAATTATCGGAAAAGAATTAAAGCGTCCCAATGGAATGATTCTCAATACCGGCCCGACCGGCTCGGGTAAAACTACCACTCTTTATGCTTTCCTCAAAAAAATTTATCAGCCGGAAATAAAAATTATTACCATTGAAGACCCGATAGAATATCATATTGAAGGAATTGAACAGACGCAGGTTAACCCTAAAGCCGGTTATGATTTTTCCAACGGTCTGCGTTCAATTTTGCGGCAGGACCCGGATGTTATTTTAGTCGGCGAAATTCGCGACTTGGAAACCGCCCAGATCGCCATGCACGCGGCTTTGACCGGTCATTTGGTTTTCTCCACGCTTCACACCAACGAAGCAGTGGGCGCTATTCCCCGCTTGATTGACTTGGGCGTTCAGCCCTCGGTGATTTCGCCTTCCATTAATCTGATTATCGCTCAGCGTTTGGTCAGAAAACTTTGTCCGGTTTGCAGAAAAGAGGCAAAAATTGATGATTTATTGGCCAAGAAAATTAAAAAATTTATCAGCCAATTGCCGGCAAGGGTGGATAAAAGCAGTTTTGATAATTTCTCCGCCCAAGGCGGATCCGCCTCTGGCGGAAAAATTTTTGAAGCCGAGGGCTGTCAGTGGTGCGGTGGTTTGGGTTATCAGGGGCGGCTTGGTATTTTTGAATTGTTCTTGATGACCCCGGAAGTGATGAGAGCGATTTCAGAAAAAGTCACGGATTTAGACCTTCAAAAATTGACCAAAGAACAAGATATGGTGAACATGCAGCAGGACGGCATTATTAAAGTTCTTTCCGGCTTGACCACTTTTGAAGAGGTGGAAAAATTGACCGGGCCGTTGGTTTTTTAAAAAGTAATTGAGTAATCAGGTAAATAAGTAATTAAACAATTGCCGTAATTACAATAATTACTTAATTACCAAAAATATCATGACTAAAGAAAAAAATAATCACGAGGATAAAAATATTGATTTGATTCTGCGGCCGACAAGCTGGTCTGATTATGTCGGTCAGGAAAATGTCAAAAAGAATTTGAAAATGATTATGGATGCGGCCAGAAAGCGGGGCGAGGTCTGCGACCACCTGCTTTTTTACGGCCAGGCGGGTTTGGGTAAAACCACTTTGGCTAATTTACTGGCTAAAGAAATGGGCACGAATATCAAAACCACCACCGGTCCGGCTTTGGAAAAAGCCGGCGACTTGGTGGCGATTTTAACCAATTTGGAGCCAAACGATATTCTTTTTATTGACGAAATTCACCGCGTTAATAAATTAATTGAAGAAATTTTTTATCCGGCGATGGAAAGCCGGAAGATTCATTTAATTATCGGCAAAGGCCCATCGGCCCGGAGTTTTTCCCTGGATTTGCCGCCCTTCACTTTAGTGGGAGCAACTGTCAGAGTCAGTTTGCTTTCCAATCCTTTTCGTTCCCGTTTCGGAGCGACTTTTAAGCTGGACTATTATAATTTAGAAAACGTTGAAAAAATCCTCCAGCGTTCGGCGCGGTTACTGGGAGTGGAATTAGATACGCCGGCTTTGAAAATTTTGGCGCGGGCTTCGCGTTTCACGCCCCGGGTGGCTAACCGGCTTTTGAAAAGAGCGCGGGATTTCACCGAGGTTTATTCTCACGGGAAAATTGACGAAGAGGTGGCCGTTAAGACCTTGGCGATGTTGGAAATTGATGAAATGGGGCTGGAGGCCTACGACCGGCGGCTTATAAATACTATTATTGAGAAATTTAACGGCGGCCCGGTGGGTTTGAAGAACCTGGCGGCCAGTTTAAGCGAAGACGAGGGATCAATTGAAGAAGTTTATGAGCCGTATTTAATGACTCTTGGTTTTTTGAGCCGGACTTCGGCCGGTCGGGTCGCCACCCAGGCGGCTTATGAGTATTTTAAAATCAAAAATAAGGGATTGGGCGTTTAAATGAAAATTTCAAGTTGTTCCTCAAGCGAGACCAAAAAATTTGCCGGACTTTTGGCTAAAAAAGTTCTGAAAAAGCCGTCTAAAAACTCGGCTTTGGTTATTGGTTTATCCGGCGATTTGGGCGCGGGGAAAACCACTTTCGTCCAAGGATTTTTAAAAGCAATCGGTGTAAAAAAACGAATCACCAGTCCCACGTTTGTTCTGATAAAAAATTACCAAATTACCAAATTACCAAACCGCCATATTTATCACATAGATTGTTATCGGTTTCAAAAACCCAAAGAACTGTTGAAATTGGAGTTTAAAGAAATAATCAATAATCCTCAAAATATTATTTTGATTGAATGGGCGGAAAAAATAAAAAAGATTCTGCCGAAGAAAAATGTAATTTGGCTGAAGTTTGATTATGGGAAAAAAGAGAATGAAAGAAATATCAAGACAATGGTAATTTAGGTAATTACTGTAATTACGGTAATTACTTAATTACAAAAAATTATGAAAACCCTATTACTTATTGACGCCAATTCTTTAATCCATCGGTCTTTCCACGCTTTGCCGCCGTTCACTTCTCCGGAAGGCGAGCCCACCGGCGCTCTTTATGGGTTATCATCCATTCTTATAAAAATTTTTAAGGAACAGAAACCGGATTATTGGACCGCGGCTTTTGACCGGCCGGAACCGACTTTTCGGAAAAAACTTTTCAAGGAATATAAAGCCCATCGGCCGAAAGCGCCCGATGAGCTGATTTCTCAGCTTATCAAAGCCCATGAGGTTTTTGAAAAATTCGGGATAAAAACTTTTGAGCAGGCGGGCTTTGAAGCCGATGATTTGATTGCCGCTTTGGCAAAACATTTTAAAACGGAGAAAGAATTGAAGATTATAATTTTAACCGGCGATCTTGATACGCTTCAGCTGGTTGACGACGGCAAAGTGGAGGTAGAGACCCCGAAAAAAGGCGTAAGTGAAATTATGGTTTATGACAAAAAAGCCGTGCAGGAGCGCTATGGCTTGAACCCCGAGCAATTGCCGGATTATAAGGGTTTGGTCGGTGATAAATCCGATAATATCTTA
>JAUYAV010000018.1 GCA_030693325.1 bacterium | reverse complement strand
TCCATCTTTATTCTATCACTTTTTTTCTTATGAAAAAAACCAAATAAATGAAGCAGTCCATGAGCTACCAAACGACTAAGATTTTCCGGCGCGATATAATCGGGATTTAAATAAATTTCCCCAAGAAATTTCAGCTTTGATTCCGGATGGGGATAATTCTTCGGTTCAACAAAAGTAAGAATGTCGGTCGCCTTGTCTTTATTTCTGAATTTTTTATTTAAAAATTTTATTTTCCGGCTGGTAATCAAAAAAATCTCTAAACGACAATTTTCTTTTTTCAGCAATTGAAGGAATCTGCGAGCCATTCTTTTTATCTTTCCTTCCAAGAGATGGCATTTGCCGTTCAGACTGACAACCGAAATTTCGTTCATAATTCGCCTAATTTTTTGGCCTTCTCCATCTCTTTCTTTTTGCCTTCGCGATAAATAGCCGCGATCCGAGTTTTGCGGCGATTAGGCGGCCGATGATAAAAACGCCGCTTCTTAACTTCGCGAAGTATCCCGCTTTGTTTCATCTTCAAACTAAAGCGGTAGAGGAGGCCTGTCACCGATTCTTTTTCTTTTTTTCTAATTTCCATAATCGCTTTGTAATTTTATTTTATTTTTTATTTCTCTTAACGACTCTTTGGGCGGGTTATTGACCACACTGTGAATTGAACTTCCCCCGTCATTTTCAAATCTGGGAATAATGTGAATATGCAGATGGTCAACGACCTGGCCACTTATTTTACCGTGATTGATTCCAATAGTAAATCCCTCGGGTTTCAAGCTTTTTTGGATTAATTTGGTAATTTTTTTGACGGCTGAAAAAAGCGGCTCGACTTCATTTTCCGGCAAATCCAGGACTGTCTCGCTGTGAACTTTGGACAAAACCATCGTGTGTCCCGGGGCCCGGGGATTAATATCCAAAATAGCCAAAGTTTTCTCATCTTCATAAATAATCTCAGCCGGTATTTCTTTTTTTATGATGCTACAAAATAAACAATTCATAATTAATTACTGTAATTACTGTAATTACAGTAATTTTAATGTAATCTTTTTTTTATTTCTTCAACTAATTTGCTTAAAAGCATATTTTCTTGAACGCCTGTTCTCATGTCCCTGAGAATAATCGTTTCTTCAAAAACCTCTTTTTGGCCAAAAATTAAAACCAGGGGAACTCCTTTTTTATCGGCGGCTTTCAATTGCGATTTGAGAGATCTCCGGCCCAAAGCTTCACTGACGGCAATACCGGCCCGCCGCATATTCTCCACCAAAACCAAACCCGATTTTTCCGCCTGGTCTCCGACCGCGATAAAAAAAACACGGGGCTTGGATTTTGATTCGGGGACAATCTGCTGTTGTTTCATCACCTCAATCACTCTTTCAAGGCCGATTGAGCCGCCGACACCCGGCACGTTTTGGCCTCCGATTATTTCCGTAAGATAATCGTAACGGCCGCCGGCCGCCAAAGCCATTTTAAGTTCAGGAACATCTATCTCAAAAACCGTCCGGTTGTAATAATCCAATCCCCTTACTAAATAAGGGTCGGAAACATAAGCCAGGTCATTATCTTCAACGAATTCCAAAACTCCCCGCAAATGATTATTGCAATTCTGACAAAGGTGGTTAAGAATCACCGGGGCCGAAGATCTTAAGGCCAGACAATTCCCGTTTTTACAGTCAAGCAGCCGCAAGGGATTAACCTCCAGCCGACGCTGGCAATCCTCACAAAGTTCTTTTTTAAGAGGCTGATAATATTCCAAAAGTTTTCTCCGGTAATTGGGGCGGCAAACCCGGCAACCGATGGTATTAATCCGAAAATTGATGCCTTTTATTTTTAACAGATTCAGAAAACGGTGAATGGCAAAAATTATCTGGGCGTCATAAACCGGATGACTATCCCCTAGAATCTCAAATCCCCATTGATGATGCTGACGATAGCGGCCCGCCTGAGGTTGCTCGTAACGGAGCATCTGCCCGTGATAAAACACCTTCAAAGGATGGGCGTAATAGCCCATATGATTTTCCAAATAAGCCCGGCAAATCGGAGTGGTGCCTTCGGGCCGCAGAGCCAAACGCTGGTCGCCTTTAGTGTTAAAAACATACATCTGCTTTTCAATGACATCGCTGGCTTCGCCCAATGATGCTTCGAAAAGCCCCGCTGATTCTAAAATTGGAGTTTCAATAAAAGAAAAATCGTACAAAGAACTGACTTCTTTTCCGACTTCAAAAATTTTTTCCCACCAAACCGCATCCCGAGGAAGAATGTCGGGCATCCCTTTAGGCGCCTGAAAAATCTGTTTGTTTTTTTTGATTTTTTTATTTTTAGCGCCTTCCATAAATTTAATAATTCGGCTTTCCAACCGCCATAACAGAGGTAATCGGCCAGATTCTCAATTTCACCAAGCCGATAATTTTGTCTTTAGCTAAAAAGCCCCAGGCGCGGGAATCAAAACTGTAATTGCGGTTATCGCCCAAAACAAAATATTGATCCGGCTTCAAAACCACTTCCAAATCCCCGAAGGTTTTGATATTAGCCGGAACATAGCTTTCCTTAAGCAGTATCTTGCCGCCATTAGTATCAAAAATCGTGACTTCACCGTCTTGAATTTTCACTTTTTCATTAGGCAATCCGATAATCCTTTTAATGAAATAACTGCCCCCGACCGGAGGTTTAAAAACTATCACTTCGCCCCGCTGGGGCTCGCGGAATCGGTAGCTTATTTCATCAACTAAAATATAATTCCCGTTGGAAAAAGTCGGCTCCATGCTGGCGCCGCTGACCAAAAAGGGCTGAAACAAAAAAGTCCTGATGATAAAAACGGCAAAAACGGAAATAGCTATAATTTCCAAAATCTCTAAAGATGACCAAAAAAATTTCCGCATAATAGTATATTAATATCTGTTATATTATAATGTTAAAAAGCCGAAAATCAAGCCCTTATCTAAATAATTATGGATAAAAAAATTAAATACCGTCTTATTATCGGATTAGGCAATCCAGGCGGCCGATACGCCCTGACTTATCATAATGCGGGTCAATTAGCGATAAATTTCCTTATGAAAACGGCGGCCGAAACAATGACTTTCGCCAAAAAAGGCAAACAAAAAAACTTTGAATATTTTAAATTTATCAATGGCGATAACTTAATTTTCGTGAAACCGCTGACTTTTATGAACGAATCAGGTGGAGCCGTTGCCGCCTGCCTTAAATATTTCAGAATAAAACCCGAAGAAACGCTGATTATTCATGACGATTCCGACATTGAATTGGGCGAATCAAAACTTTCTTTCAGCCGCGGAGCCGGCGGACATCATGGCATAGAATCAATCATCAATAATCTTAAAACCAAAAATTTCTGGCGGTTGAGGATCGGAATTCGAAAAAAAGAGAAAGAAGGAAACAAAAGAAAAGGAGCCGGAGAAATGGTTTTGAAAAAAATAACCGCGGCGGATAATCTTATCTTGGAAAAAATAATTAAGGAGTTAAAGATTTAATGGAAAAAGTCAGCTCAAAACTCACGCGGCGATCTGCCGTGGGACGAATGCCGGTCAAGGGCAAATCAACACTGCCAAAATTGGACTGGGAAGCGATATTATTTTTGAAATCAATCACGGAGTCCTCGCTGTCGGCCCGGCCTTGAATCCTTACCGGCGCTGTCAAGGATGAAACAATAATTCTGTCAAAAATAATATTATTGCCGGCCAAAACGTTTAATTGGTCAAAAAACGCAGACCATTTTTTGGTTGAATTTTTGGCTTCGGAAACCAAAGTCACTAAACTATTGAAAAACTTAGCTTTCTCCTCAAGCTTGCCGACTTCTTGAGTCTGAGGATGGGTAACCAGCGAAGAAATCTGAGCTTTAGTGTCTTTTTGGATATGGGCTAAAAACATATCCGTGCCGCCAAAAGCAACTAAAAGCACCGATAAAGAAATTAAAAAGATATTTCTCCAAAGAGAAATAAAAGACAAGGCCTGTTCGTGATAAAATTCTTCAATAACATTATGGGCGGTCAAACTGATAAAAACATCCTCGCGCCGTGGCACTAAGCCGCGCAGAGCCGAACCGAAAACAGTAAACCAAATAGAAGAAAGATTTTCATAGTTTCTCAACCGCAAAGGAATTATCTTCAATTTAAATTCTGCCTCAATAATTTCTCCAACTTCTTTTTCCAAAGCCGGCGCCATTATTATCGCCCCCTCAAAAGTTTCCCGATAATTCACGGAAATAAAATTAACAACTTTTTGAACCTCTTGAACAAGGAGATCCCTGAAATCCGAAAAAACAATTTGCCGTTTTTCCCCCTGGAGAGTCCGCCAAAAAAGAAAGTGGTTAAAGTAAAGCTCTCCCTTCCTGATAATCAAAAAATTCAAACCATCACTTGAAACATTGACCACTAAATACGTCTTATCAATGTCTATGGCCGGACCTAAATCTTTAATTAATCTGCATAAAGAAAGGGCGGGAAACTCAAACGCTGTCGGCGAAAACCCGCTTTCGCTGAGACACTGGTCGTACTCGTCAACAATAGAATTTTCAACAAAAGCTCCGAGCGCGTCCATCTGATTGGTGTTTTTGCTAATAGTCTGCCAATCGGAATAAGCTTTTTCCAGTTTAATCGGCGAAGCCATTTGGAGATTTAATTCCGCCGCATTCGCAAGATTTTCATGATTGATTATAGGAATACTGAAAGATTGGCTGTAAACAACCGAAACCGGTAAACAAATAATGGCATGAATTTTGGAAACCTTTTTTATTCTTGTTAATTGAGAATGGACATTCTTGAGGGCGGCTAAAAAATTCTGACGGTCGTTTATTTTTCCGTCCAAAATAATTCCCGGCGGCAAACGCAAAGAAGCCGTCGCGATTTTTCCGTCGTCAATCCGCAAAAACCGAATCGCGGAATCGCTTATCTCCAACCCTCCGATGGCGGGCTGCGAACTTAATTTTTTTAAAATTGAAAGAAATTTTTTGTTCACCACGTTAGAAATTTTCATGGTAATTTATAATAAAAATATTAATTTATCTTCCCCCGTTAAAATTGGGATTTCTAACGGGGTTCATTGGATTTCCCTGGTTGATTTTAAACTGACTTTGCCGGTATTACTGTCAACAACTATAATCGCTTCTAATTTTCGTTGGCGACTCAACGCCGTTCCCGAAGAAATTACCTGGTCGGTGCCCACAGGATAACCTACGGGGTCTTTGTTCACGATTACTTGAACAGTCCGGTCGCCCACAGAGAAAGAGTATCCGCTTGAAGCGCTGAAGGTCTTATCAATGGTTATTCTCATAAAAGCATCTTCCACTCCGGCCTTGGCCGCCGCCAGCGCCTGGGCCGATAACCGCTCTCCCCAGCCCGAACTGCTCAAAATGAAAGCTATTAGAATGCCGGCAACGGCGATTTCAGTGATAATGCCGCAAATCAGCAAAATTGCCGGCAAAGCCGCCTGCCCATTTTTTGTCTTAACGAATTTTATCGCCTTCATTTTTCTTTAATATTCGCCAGTCATTATATTAATTTAAGTATAGCAAATAAATTAACAGCGCGGAAATAAAATTTCTCCTTTTTTTAATCGGCTGATTTTGGCGCTGGTTTCCGGCAAAAACGGACTTAAAATATCGGCGATGGAACTCAGAAGAGCGGCTAAATTGGAAACAATTTGAATTTTTATTTTTAAATCCAAAATTTTCCAAACCTGGGTCTGATTGATATATCCATCGCCAAAAGCGATTAAATTCCAAATAGCGGTCAGAGCTTCATTGAATTTGAATTCTTCTAATTTTTGAGCCACTGTCTTTCGGGTTTCTTCAATTTTTTTATCAATATCTTTATCAATTTTAGGAAGCTTAGCTTCTGAAAATTGATAGTGAAGAGCTAAAACCCGGGCGGCGAAATTTCCCAAGCCGTTGGCTAAATCGGCGTTATATCTGATCTTGAATTTCTCCAAAGTAAAATCGCCGTCTTCGGTCGGAGAAATTTCTCGTAGAAGAAAAAGCCTGACGGCGTCAGTCCCGTATTTTTCAACCAATTCAAAAGGGTCAATAATATTTCCCAAACTTTTAGACATTTTCTGGCCGCCCACGGTGATAAATCCATGGACAAATATATTTTTTGGCAATTCCAAGCCGAGAGAAAGAAGCATCGCCGGCCAAAAAACCGCGTGAAACCTAAGAATATCCTTGCCGATACAATGAACGTCGGCCGGCCAGCATTTCTTGAAATCCTCGCTTTCTTCAAAATAATCAATCGCGGAAATATAGTTCAGCAAAGCGTCAGTCCAAACATAGATGGTCTGACTGTCGTCATTAGGCACCGGGATCCCCCATTTTAAATCTTTCCTGGGGCGGGAAAAACTGATATCTTCCAATCCTTGTTTGATAAAATTTAAAACTTCGTGTTTCCGGCTTTCGGGGATTATTCTAATAACATCTTCTTCAATTGCTTTTTTGATTTTTTGCGAATATTTTGAAAGCTTGAAAAAATAATTCTCTTCTTCGATTATCTCCGGTTTTATCTGATGAATAACGCATTCTCCGTTTACTAAATCTTTTTTAGTGATAAAGGCCTCGCACCCTGGGCAATAAAGTCCTTCATATTTTTTCAGATAAACATCTTTATTTTCTTTGAATTTCAGCCAGGCCTTTTTGACTGCCGGCCAATGCCTTTTTTGGTCAGT
>JAUYAV010000017.1 GCA_030693325.1 bacterium | reverse complement strand
AAAAAAAGAAAAATTATTAATGATTTCAAATCGGAGTTAATATGACTTACCTAGCGATACTTTTGGGAATTTTGCCGGGTTTAATCTGGGTATTTTTTTATCTTCAAGAAGACCCGCATCCCGAACCCAAACGGTTGATTTTGATAACTTTTGTCGTAGGCGGCCTGATGGCTCTGCCGGTACTCATTTTTCAACTTTTAGCCCAGGACGCTTTAACTTCTTTTAATATAGCAAAAAGCAGTATCATCATGATTGTCGTTTTGGCTTTGATTGAAGAAATTTTTAAATTTACCGCCGCTTTTTGGATGACTAAAAAAAATCCCGATTTTGACGAACCGATTGACGCTATGATTTATATCATTACCGCCGCTTTGGGCTTCGCGACCGTGGAAAATCTTTTAATTATGGGCAATATTTTTTCCGGGGTAAACGCCTTCTCGCTGACCGCCTCTTTAAATACGGCCTTCAACGCCATCGCCTTGCGTTTTATCGGCGCCACCCTGCTTCACACTTTGGCCTCGGGATTGTTGGGTTATTATTGGGCCATCGGAATAATCAAAAAATCGCTTCCCAAGTATCTCGGCTACGGCTTAATTTTGGCGGTTTTAATTCATTCAGTTTTCAATTATTTGATAATAAAATTCCAATCGGTAAATTTTCTTATCCCCAGTTTGTTTCTGATTTTGGGCGCAATTTTCGTTCTGGTTGATTTTGAGAAATTAAGGAAAATGATATAATAAAAATATGACCGAAGAAAATAGAAACCCGGAAGAATTTTTAAACGAAGAATTAAGCGAAGAAGCCGAAGGTTCGCTTTTAGTTGATGTCTACCAGACCGACGATGAAATTAGCGTCCGTTCCGCCGTGGCTGGCATTTTGCCTGATGACTTGGAAATCAACATTACCACTGAAAGCGTCACTATCCGCGGCAAAAGAGAAAAAGAGATAGTAGTTGAAGAAAAAAATTATTTCTATCAGGAATGTTTCTGGGGTACTTTCTCACGCTCAATCATTTTGCCTCAGGAAATTGACCCTGAACGCTCAACCGCTACCGTCAAAAACGGAATTCTGACTATCCGGATGCCCAAGATTGAGCGTCAAAAAGCCAAAAAGATTAAAGTAAAAATTGACTAAATTTTTAGAAGCTCTGGCCGTCTTTACGAGTACTATCGTCGGAGCGGGAATTTTCGGCCTGCCCTACATCGCTTTTAAATCCGGATTCGGAGTAGTAATTTTTTATTTTCTTGTCTTAGTGATTTTGGCTATAATCGTTCATCTTTTATTGGCCGAAGTTAGCCGGAACACCCAAAAAATCTGCCGTATTCCCGGCTATGCCGAAGAATATCTCGGAAAAAATTGGCGGAATTTCAGTTTAATCGTTTCTTCTCTGGGATTGCTCGGCGCTCTATTGGCTTATCTTATTTTAGGAGGAAATTTTCTGGCTTCTTATTTCGGCGGCTCCGCATTTTTATACACCATATTGTTTTTTATTTTTGGCGCTATTTTGATTTACAAAGGGATTAAAGGCATCGCCAAAATTGATTTAATAATGTTAGTGGTTATTATTTTCATTCTTTTTCTTTTTTTGGTTCACGGTTTGCCTTTTTTCAATTTTAAAAATCTTATAACCTTTAATCCACAGTTTCTTGCCTTCCCTTACGGCGCCGTTCTTTTTTCCCTTTGGGGGCTGACTTTGGTGCCGGAGATAAAAGAAATGACGGAGCGGGACAGAAAAAAACTGAGACAAGTGATAATTTCCGGCATTATCTTGGCCGGACTTTGTTATCTTTCTTTTATTTTCATCATTCTCGGTGTCAGCGGCTCGCAAACCTCGCCTGACGCTCTTTCTGGTTTTGCTAAAATTATCGGCGAACAAGCGGTTAGATTGGGTTTTATTTTTGGGATCCTAACCGTTTTCACCTCTTTCCTCGGCCTGGGATTAACGCTTAAAAAAATTTTACAATACGACCTGAAATTGCCGGAAAAAACCTCCTGGGCTGTCGCATGTTTCTTGCCACTGCTTTTATATCTTTTGGGAATTAATAATTTTATCGGAGTTATTTCCGTCACCGGCGCCGCCGCCTTGGGGCTTGAAGCCGTTATTGTTATTTTTATTTATAAAAAATACATAGAAAAAAGATTTCAGCGCAAAACCCCGATTTGGATTTATCCTTTAGCGGCATTCTTTCTAATCGGCTTAGTTCTTCAATTATTTTCTCCAATTTTGTTTAAATAAAAACCGAGAGGGGTGAACCTCTCGGTTAAAACTTAATTTTTTATGCGAATATTGGGGTTGAAGGCTCGCCTTTGTTCTTTTGCTCGTTGTTATAACACCAGCGGTGGACCTTTCCGTCATCAGTTCTTTCATCGGTCTGAATCCAGAAACCAAAAATCCGGCAAAACCATCCTATTTTCCGGCCGCAAATCTTACAAGTCCAATCGTCCATTTTTGCCTCCTTATTTAATTTTTAATTTGCAGTTTTAAAAAGCTTGACATAATTTTAAAACAAACTATTATACCTGTCAAAGTGAGCTCTTTAACAGCAACAAAAAAAGGAGGAAAAAGATGGAAGAATTTATAGTTATCAGTTGGTGGATTGACCCTAAGAGGTTTAATGACGTTATGCCGGAAATGACAACACATCCTAACTTAAAAATGGCCTGGAAAGAAGCGACAAGGAGAAGGAAGTTTTTAGGAAAAGAAGCCAGGGTTAAGATAACTAAATTAATCAAAGAAATTTGAAAAGGAGGTAAAGGGAATGATTAAAGTTACTGTTTGCGGCGCCTGCGGAGAAACAGGAAGACGACTGATTGAGCTGATTAGCCAAGACAAAGAACTGAAATTGATGTTTGCTATTGAAGAAAAAAACCACCACAGAATTGGCAAAACCATAAATATCGGAGACCACGTTGTGATGGATAATTTGGGAGAAATCATCAATGAAACCGATGTAGTGGTTGATTTCGGCGATTTTTCAAAAACTGGTTTAGAACATTTGGCAACAGCCGCCTACGATGGAAAAGCTATTATTATTGGAAATGCCAACACAAAAAATAGCATTCTCCCCGAAATAAACGCGATAAAGTACCTAATTGATGGACGAATTCCCTGTGTTATCGTTTCACCGATTACGACAAACAAGGGCATTCCCGCCAGTCCTTCTTGTATACGCGATGTCATTGCGGCGATAAAATGGATTGTCGGTAAGCCAGCCAAACTCTACGACATGCAGGATATTTTGGCCGCAGAATGTTTTAGAAATTAAATAAACAGAATAAATATAGCCAGTCCGCTAATTATCAACGGACTGGCTTTTTATTTTACCCCGCTAGAAAACAAGGTGTTCTCTACGGGGTTTACTATTGTAATTTCACGATCGTGGAATTACAATAGTAATTGAAGAAAAGCTTAAAATTTGACAAATTTGTATTTTTTTGGTAAACTATATTAAGTTAATTAACTTTAGCGGAACCTTAATAAATTAAAAAGGAGGCGTAAAATGGGCTGCCAACATGGATCTGATATTATGTGTAATCTCTGCCCCTTGGGATGGCCGTCGCCAAAACCTATTTCTCTAACTCTTCACCCAGACCGCCGCTTAAGCCAACCGACAGAACCTATTTCCATACCAAGGATTTTGTTTGGAAAAAATAAAAAAGAAAAACACCACAACGGAGGTAAATAATGGAAAGCTATAGTTTTTGGGATGTTATCGCTGTATTAACTCTAATTTTCTGCTTTTTTGTTTGTAGCTGGATTTTAGCCAGAATTATCTATCTGGTGGTGAAAAGTTTCAAAGAAAAACCGGAAGAAGCGATAATCGGGAAAAAAGTACCCTCCTTAAATGTCTAATGTAGAACAATTAAAAGCCCTTTGGAATTTTCCAAGGGGCTTACTATTTCAAGTGCCCTCGGCAGGAATCGAACCTGCATCACCTCCTTCGGAGGGAGATATTGTATCCATTCAACTACGAGGGCTAGTCCCTAACATTATTCCCAAAACCAGCCACAACATCAAGCGGCCGGGCTGTAGCGTCCAAAGAAAATGGTCAAATAAACCGAATCCCAACAGAGACAGAAACATTATCAAAGCGACTAAGGAAGTATAATTCATTTCTGAAATTTTATTTAAAAAGGGTTTAATATTTTTTATTAAAAGTTTAGCGATGAATACTAAAAAAACAATCAATCCCAAAACTCCGGTTTCCGAACCAATAAGCAAATAAATATTGTGTACCGGCTGCCACTGCCAAACCTGGCTCATCCCAAAAAGTTGATAAATTCCTTTTTTCACCGAATAAATCACCTGGTTGCCCAAGCCGACACCTAAAGGATGATTTTTTACCAGATACCAGCCCAATTCATTATAAGAAATTCTCTGATTGACCGCGGGTTCGTTTAAAGAAATTTGCGCTCTGGGAAAAATCAACTGACCAAGCCCCGAAAGCAAAATCAAAAAAATAAAAAATAAAACTGCCGAAAAATAAAAATTCCGCCGACGGAAATCTTTTTGACGGAAAAGACAAAAAATAAAAACAAGGGTTAAAACAATTCCCAAAAACCAGGCCGTGCGTGAAAACGCCAGGATTAAACCCAAAATTATAATAAAAATCGCCGCGATGCTTAAAAGTCCAAGCCAAAATTTTTTCTTCCGATTAAAAACCCTTAAAAAACAATAATAAGCGCCGAATAACCCCAAAAGCAAAAAAGCCGCCAAAACATTGGGATGGGGAAATGTGCCGTAAGCCCGCAAAATTTTACCGCCGCCAATGACTATTTTGGCAACTCCAGGGATTCCTTGGCCTAAAACCGATTCCCCTAAAAACTTCAACCCCAAGCTTTTTTGATTTAAAAACTGGAAAAAAGCGATAAAAGATTGAAAAACGGCTGAACCGGCTAAAACCGCTAAAATAGTTTCCAATTTAATCCAATTTTTTCTCAAACTTTCCGCGATTGCCAACGCGGTCAAAACCAATAAAAATAATCTTATAAAATTGTAAAGAGCCAGAAACTTATAAGAAGCGAAAAAGATTGAGATTCCGGCAAGGAATAAAAAAATACTCAACAAGCGGAAACGCGTTAATGAAAAAATATTTTTTATTGTAAAAATCAAAAACAAAACCATCAAAACATCGCTGGCGTACAAAAAAATCGCCTCATATTCGTCAAAGCCGGGTGTAAATTTAAAAAACAAAACCCTGTAGCCGAAAGGCAAAGAAATTAAAAACAGCCAAAAAAATAATTTAGATAGCTTATTCAGCAAAGTTTATTTTGATATATGCCGTATCGCTTGGCTCGGGAGAATAAGATATTTTCATCTGAATTTTATATTTATTGAAAACTTCTTTGATTTTCTTGGCTAATTTAACGGCTAACTGATTTTCGGTGGTAGTGATTATTAAATTCCCGGAATCATTTTTGATATCAATCAAGCGATCCATCGGGTCCCGCTCAAAAGCCCGCCGGCAAAAATTTTTGATTAATTTAATTAAATCCTCTTTGGAATCCACGGGAAAATTGCTTATAACTAATTGTCCCTCAAATTCCTTGTCTTTAATCATCTGGCAAGCCGGACATAAAATTGATTTCCCCTTCACCTTTTCTTGAGAGGGCGAAGGGTGATGCCAGAATTTTTTATAATAAATTGAATGGCAGGTTGGGCAAAAATCAACCCCCTTTTCACCAAGAGAAAATTCTTTTTTTCCGGTTCTTCGGGCCGGAAGTTCTTTATTGTACCGCCATTTTTCCATTATTGGATTGAAATTAAGATTTAGGCGTGTTTTTGTCCCGAAAACGGTCTAGAAAAATTTCAAAATAATAAAGCAGGGCATAAATTAATAAAACTAAAAAGGTGGCAAAAAAAGCGACGAAATAAAATTTAAGACCGACGGTCATTCCGATAGCCGCCGTGGTCCAGATACCAGCCGCTGTAGTCAAGCCCTTAATTTTTGATTGTTGAAATACAATCAAACCGGCGCCTATAAAGCCTATGCCGATTACAACTTGCGAAGCTATCCGGGAAGGGTCAAATCCTGGCCCGACAGCAAAATACATAAAGCCGACAGTTGAAAGAATCGTAAACAAACAAGACCCCAGGCAAACCAAAGCGTGGGTTTTAACGCCCGCCAATCTTCCTCTGACTTCTCTTTCGGTCCCGATTAAAGTCCCCAAGATAACGGCTAAAAAAAGCTGGCCAAAAATTTCTAAATTTTGGGAATTAAAAATTGTGTTCATTGATAAATATTATTCTACGGGGTAAACCATATCGCCTTCCCGCACTTTTTCCGAAACTTTTATTCCTACTTCCTGGTTTTTCTTGGCGCTTTTAATGTCTTTGTGTTCATACTGCATCGATTCAATCGCCTGCTCAAAATCGGTATTCGCTCCCTTAATCTTTATTTTTTCGCCGACCTCAACGGTTTTTTTGAATTTTATAATCGCCACGTTGATTCCCCCGAAATAATGGGTTATTTCGCCGATTGGCTTCTCCTTGCAGGACTTACAAACGCGAGGTTTGGGGCAAGAAGTTTTTTTTGCTGTTTTTTCCGCTATTTTTTTTATTGGCATTTTTATAAAAAGTTTTATCGACCTTTATCTTATTATATTATATTATATTTCTTCTTCTTTTATTAATTCAACGACTTTTTTTAGAAGCTCGACCGGCTCTTTGGCATAAGCGATTTTCCCGGGGCCGCGATAACTCTTGACGATTAAATCCTGAATTATATCAGCCGTACCGCCGGTGCCTTCGAGAACCCCAATCGGCTTTTGATCTTCAAAAGCGATAGTAAATTCATTAAGCGTCCCCATCCGTCCGCAGATAGTGATAACGGCGTCCGACGCCCGCGTCAGTAAAAGATTTCTGCCGGAATAACCAAAGCCGGTATATAAAATCACATCATGATAATCAATCGGCAAATGATAAGTCCTCTGATGAGCGGCTTTGGAAGCGGCTGGCGAAAAACCAATAACCGTTCCGCCAGCTTTTTTGGCGCCTTTGGCAGCCCAATATGGCATACCGGTGGTGGCGCCGGTAACCAGAATAAAACCCTGCTTGGCGATTTCCCGGCCCATTTCCTCGGCTTTCTCTATCGCGTCCAATTCACAGTGCCCGGTTTCCGCAGAGCCGGAAACACAAATTACATATTGAAGACCAGAAGATTTTTTATTAGCCATTTTCAATAAATACTGATTTATGCTGATTACTGCGCTGATTTACGCTGATAGTTTAAGTATAACAATATTCAGTGAAAATTTTAAGTCCCGCGGATGGTCTTTACAAAATATAGAAACTATGCTATTATAACTTTAATCTTAAGTTTGATCTTTAAAATAAAAGGAGGTGATAAAAATGCCTGATCAAAGCATAAATCTTATGTACGATCAGCAGGGAGAATTAGAAAGAATAACAAAAACCATCGGGGATAAAGAACTGAATTTTAGGTTTGACGGCCACAAAGCGGTTCATATCGGAACAGATTGTTTCAACGGCCGGCTCAATTCCGTAAATGACATCTGGATTCCTAAAAATCAATTCATCGCTGCCTGTAGACAAGCAACCGCAATATTCAAAAGCAAGCATATCAACAAAATCAGGCAACCCCAGTTTCAACCCTCCCTTTCTCATTAGGCTCTCAAATACTTTGAGAGCCTTTTTTATTCTCCCTTAATTACCGCTAAAGGTTTTAATCTGGCTACTTTTTTTGAAAGACCGGCCTGATGAACCACCTCCACCACGCCTTCAATGTCTTTGTAGGCCTGAGGCGCTTCTTCGGCTAAGCCGCTTGGAGAAGCGCAACGGATGACTATTCCCTTGCTTTCTAAACTTTTAATCAACTCCTGAGGCGAAACCGCGCGCGCCGCGGCATGCCGCGACATTGTCCGGCCGGCGCCATGGCAAGCGCTAAACCACGCTTCAGCTCCCTCTTTTGTTCCCGCTAAAATATAAGAAGCCGTGCCCATTGACCCTGGAATTAAAACCGGCTGTCCGACTTCCCGGTATTTTTCCGGAATTTCCGGATGGCCCGGCGGAAAAGCCCTGGTCGCTCCTTTACGATGAACGATTAATTTTTTTTCTTCGCCATAAACCAAATGATTTTCAATCTTTGCGATATTATGCGCCACATCATAGACGACTTTTAACTTCGAGCCCGAGTCCCCTAAAACGCTCTTCCAAGCCTTGCGGATAAAATGAGTAATGGCCTGCCTGTTAGCCCAAGCGTAATTCGCTCCGCAATTCATGGCTGTAAAATAATTTTTACCTTCGGAAGAATCAATCGGACAAGCCGCCAATTCCCGGTCAGGCAATTTTATTCCGTATTTAGACATAGCGTTGACCATCACCCGGATATAATCAGTGGCAATCTGGTGGCCGAGTCCGCGTGAGCCGGTATGAATCATCACCAAAACCTGGTCTTTGAACAAGCCAAACGCCTTAGCCGCTGTTTCGTCAAAAATTTCTTCCACTTTTTGAATTTCCAAAAAATGATTACCCGAGCCTAAAGTTCCGACTTGATTTCGGCCGCGATTTTTCGCCCGTTCGGAAACCAAAGAAACGTCGGCGTTAGTTAAACGGCCGTTGGACTCGCAATTTTCCAAATCCTCTTTTTCGCCACAACCCTGCTCCACTATTCTCTGGGCTCCGTCTTCCAAAATTTTTTCAATTTCCCCAACGCTTGATTTAATCTGGCGGCCCTGGCCCAAGCCCGAAGGAACTTCATTTTGAATTTCGGTAGCTAATTTTTCCAAATGCGGCCTGATTTCTTTTTCAGAATATTCCGACCTTAAAACCCTCATCCCGCAATTGATGTCATACCCGACACCGCCTGGAGAAATGACGCCATCTTTAAAATCCATTGCCGCCACTCCGCCAATAACAAAACCATAACCGGTATGAATATCCGGCATAGCCAGAGAATAATTCACGATGCCCGGCAGAGAAGCCGTATTGATAACCTGGCTAAAAGCGTCCGGCTCTATTTCGTTTAATATCTTTTCCGACGCATAAATTCTGGCCGGAACCCGCATGTCTTTCCGGAAATCTTTCGGAATTTCCCAAAGCCAATCGGATATTTTTTGTAAATCTTTTTTATCCATTTTATCCATTATACATCAAACAAAATAGTCGCCTCCCAAATACCATTTTTGTCTTGAGAAATATTTAAATCATGATAAGTCACTGCTTTAATATCCTCGTCAAATCGTTCAATTTCATAGCCGCTTATTTTGGCTTTCAAATAAACCATTCCCTGAACGCCGTCTGGCTGAAAATCAATCAATCGGACTATGGGATAAATCGCCTGATTAATCTGGCTTTCCCCCAAAATATCGTTGAGAAAATCAATCAGTAAAACTTCCCGGTCTATTGATTTGATGATGATCGTTTTGGCAAGCCTTAATTCTTGTTTTTTGGGGTTTGCGTTTTTAAACAATATAGAAGCCATCGCCCAAACCGCATTTTCATAAAGCTCTACAAGTGTTTTTCCGAAAACTTTTATTTTTATATCCGCTCTATGTTCTAAAATCTCAAATTTTTTCACCCCGGTAGAAGTCGCTTTATCTGCGTTTGACGTTGTTTGTTGGGACATAATGTTTTTAGAATATCCCTCGTTCTCGTCTTCTCGTAGAAAAATTTTATCAAAATTTTTCTACTTAAGACTTCTAACGGGGTTCATTTTAATTATTTTAGCAATATCATCGGGCAATAAAAAGTCCCCAAGCTAAGCTTGGGGACAAACATAAAAATTGATTTACGAAATTAGTTAGGGGGTAATTTGGCGATTGTATTTGCTACCTTCATAAACTTCCGCCCTTTTTCTAAATCTTTTGCCAAAGAATCAGGTATTTCAACTAGCCTAAATTTCCCTAAAAAAATATTTATCATCGTGCCTCTTTCAGTCTCTTCAGTTTCACAAATTAGTATCGCATGGATTTCGGGTAATTTCGACATCACTTGATAAACTTGATTTTGTTCAAGCCTAGAAAACGGCATCGGTTTTCCTAAAATTTCTAACGTCAATAGCCCATCCCACCCGAGTATAAAAATCAAAAAACCCGTTAACAAAAGACTCATCCAACCAAGCTTTATTGCAAAAAGATTTCCCGAATACAACAATCCGCCGGAGAATGCTACGAAAACAAGAATAAGCCCAATTACAAGCTTAAAGCCCGAATAATTGTTACCTTTAACCATTTCTACCTCCCTTTTTTAAAGAGCAGACATCTTCAGCGGGATGTCTATTCTTTTTGGCCTATATTAGACATCTCAACTTAAAGATACTGTATTATTAGTAATTTTCCTTAATCTGTCAAGATTTTAGTTTCTTTAATAATTTCTTCCACGATTTTCCTTTCATCCCACGGAATTTTTTTGCCTTTTTCCAAATGGAGCCACGGTTCGCAACCCTTACCAGTCAAAATCACGGTGTCGCCTTTTTTAGCTAAAACTAAAGCTTTTTTGATCGCTTCCCGCCTATCTAAAATTTTATAGACCGCTGATTTATGCTGATTTATTCCGATTCCCTCCTCAATCTGATTTATTATTTCCAACGGCGATTCATCATAAGAATCCTCGTTAGTAAGAACAATCTCATCGCAATATTTCGCGGCGATTTCCCCCATTTTCGGCCGTTTCCATTTATCCCGTCCGCCGCCCGCGCTACCTAAAACGCAAATAAGTTTTGAGTTTTGAGATTTAAATTTTGAGTTTATGGTTTGATAAACCTTTTCCAAAGAATCCGGAGTATGGGCGTAATCAATGACCACTATAAATGGCTCTGTTTGGATTATTTCCATCCGGCCGGGGACGCCATGAAAATTTTCAAGGGCTTTTTTGATTGTCTCCTCGCCAATCCCCTGCGATTTAGCGAAAGCGATGGCCGCAGCAATATTTTCTAAATTAAAATCACCGATTAAATTGGGTTGCGGGTTGTAAGTTGTAGGTTGCAGGTTATTCTTGGAATATAAAATTACCTGGCCGCTTCCGCCTTCGCTGGCTTTAATAAAATAATCGGCGGTGGCGTCATCTTTGTTAATAAAAAATAGTTTTTGGGAAATTTTTAATTTTTTAACATAAGCAAAAAAACTGATTTTGGCTTCCCGGTATTTCTCAAATGAACCATGGCTTTCAATATGCTCCGGCGCTAAATTAGTGAACAAAGCGGCATCCCATTTAATAAACCGGTGGCGATGCTGTGTAATTCCCTGTGAAGTCACTTCAACTAAGGCATATTCGCAGCCCGCGCTAACCGCCTGTTTTAAAAAGCTTTGAATGAAAGCCCGCCCCGGCATCGTGTTACCGAGATAATTTTTCTGGTTCTGTTTGTTAATTTTAATCCGGACTGAAGAAAGTAGGGCGGTTTTTTTGCCGGCCGCTTCCAAAATGGCGTTAATCAGCTCCAGAACCGTGGACTTGCCTTTAGTACCGGTCACTCCCAAAACAAAAATCTTTTCTGAAGGAAAACCGAAAAACAACGCTCCCAAAAAAGACCAAAAAAAGTGATACCAGGATAAAAACATATTCAAAGATAAATGAATTTAACGCTTATTTAGAAAACGCAGGGCTTCTTTCAGACGGTCTTCTATTTTCTTGATTTCGGGAGATATTTTACCCAAAGCGTCCCGCACCTGCCTTCGGGAATAACCCAAACCGACCAAGGCCTCTTCTACTTCGTTGTCTAAATCCAATTTTTCGGTCAAAGTTTTGGCGGTTTTCAATTTTATTTTGTTCTTGAGTTCCAGAATAACCCGTTCGGCGGTTTTTTGGCCGATACCCGAAGCCCGGGTCAGCAAATCCGGCCGGTTTTCAATAATAGCGGCCATAATATTCTCCAAGCGGTCAACCGCCAAAATATTGAGAGCTGTTTTCGGACCGATACCCGAGATGGAAAGAAGTAAGGCAAAAAAGTTCAATTCTTCTTCTTTGAGAAAGCCGTAAAGCTCCAGACTGGCTTCCTCGCGGATATACAAATAACAAAAAATTTTAACTTCAGAACCGGCGGCCGGCAAATTATTAAGCATGTCGGCGGTCAAAAAAATTTTAAAACCAATGCCGTTATTTTCTATGACGGCGAAATTCTCTCCCCGCCCAGCCACTTTTCCCGTTAAATAATGGATCATTTCGTTAATGATATAATAGCATTATCTTACTATGCGATTCAAAGCCCCTAAAAATAGCGAAAGATTTTTTTGGACTAATCATGTTTTCGGGAAAATGATTTTTTATGGGCTTTCCGAGCAACGGGTAAAACGGGCTATCTCAAATCCCGACCGGATTGAAGAAGGCATCGCCCCGAATACCGTTGCTTGTATGCAAGTCAGTGGCTCCGAAAAACACCGTCAGGAAATCTGGGTGATGCTTCAGAAACGCGGACCCGCGCAGACTACACGCAGAACAGCGCAGACAAAAAATAATTTTCCGCGTAAATCTGCGTTAAGTCCGCTTAAGTCTGCGACTGTGAAGATTATTTCCGCCTGGCGCTATCCCGGAAAAAGTCCGGCGAAAAATCCCATTCCCCGGGAGATACTTGATGAAATAAAAAACTTGGTATAAATTTCGCCCCTCTTGCTTTAGGGATTAAAATTTATATAATAATGACATGCCTAAAATCAAATCAGCTAAAAAAGCTTTAAGACAAAGCGTAAGAAGAAAAAAGCAAAATATCGGAAGAAAAAACAACCTTAAAAAAGCCCTGAAAAATTTTCAGGAGCTTGTTAAGACCGGCAAATTTGAAGAAGCGAAAAAATATTTAAGCGAGGTTTATAAAAAAGCCGACAAAACCGCCAAGGCCAATACTATCAAAAAAGGCAAAGCCGACCGGATAAAATCCCGCTTAACTCAATTATTGGCTAAAGCCAAATCAAGCAAAACCTCTTCATAATCTAAGCCGCCGGATTTTACCGAAACATCATAATCCGCCAACTTCAAAAGAAGATTGGCCGGCGCGCCGTAACTCAATAAATTGAAAGCGTAAGCCGCAGGCTCTTTTTGAATCAAAAGCCGCTCCAAAGCGACTAATTTTTTTTTCAACGGGTTCTGGCCGGCCAGAATTCTTGCCAAATCAAAAATTTTTTCCTGATAAGAAAAAGGAATTAAGGACTCCAGATTGGAAACAGAAATCGGCTGAGGAAAATCAGCCATGGAAATTTTGTCCAACTCATTAATCAAGGCCCAGGTATCGGTATTAGTTTGTTCCTGCCAGCGAATCAAATAATCCTTGGCATTGGGTTCAAATTTCAGATTACGTTTTTCGCCTTCTTTCCTGATAAAAAATGCCAGCTCTTCTGCGTTTAATTTCTTGAATTCCTGGTTTGAAACCGGCTTCTCAATCAAAAAATCAAATTCTTTGACCGGTTTTTTCTCTTCCAATATCATCAAAGCGATATTGTCGTTATTTAATTGTTCTTTCAGAATCGGTTTTATTTTTTTCGGCTCAACTTCAAAAATGCCGCTGACCAAAGCCATTTTAAAATTATCAAAAAGCGATTGCTGTACCAAAAAATCTTTTAAAGACAAATAGCTTTCTTCGTTTTCGGATAAATCAAAATTTTTGAAATCAAAATCAGGATGCTTCTTTTTATTGAAATCAATCAGTTCTTTTTCTTTTTGCCGCCGGCGATAAGAATCCGGCCCCCATAAAAAAATGATCATCTAACAGGTCAAATGGAATAATCCCGCGACTTTTTTATCCTTTCCCAGAGAATTGAAACTTTTTACCGCTTCCGCTGTCGGCTCAATCACTAATTTTATACCCTTTGACGTTATCGCTTGCTGCGCCTCATCCATCGCTTTGGCCGCGCCCATTTCTCCGGTGCCGATGACGATTGCCTCCGGTTTCTGGCCTAAAACTTCTTCAATTTCCCTTCTCCCTATCTCATGGCTTTTGTTCCGCCACCAAAGCCTGACTTTACCATCCAAGTCAATCTGAACGTCATGGTTATAAACCTGGCCATTAATTTTTATAAAACCGAAAGAATATTCTTCAATCATAATTTCATTATAACACTCTTAAGATTATTGCCCTTATTTGACAAATTTAATATTTTTATTATAATTATATTTCAAAATGAACATTAACAATTAAATAAGAAAGGAGATAATAATGGAAGACTCAAGACTGAAAGCTTTGGCGGATATTTTTGTTAATTATTCCTTGGAAGTGAAAAAAGGAGAGCATATTCTGATAAGAGCTGATGAACCGGAAGCCCTGCCTTTGATGGAAGAAATTTACATTAAAATTTTAGAAAAAGGCGGCTATCCCCTGATTCGGATTAAACCGGAAATTTTTGATTATTTATTGGCGAAACACGCCAGCAAGAAACAGATTGAAAATTTCCTGGACACGGAAATTTATGAATTAAATAAGGTACAGGGGAGAATTAAAATTTGCGCTCCCAAAAATCCGAAAATGATGGCAAACGTAGACTCGGGAAAACTAGCTCTCGTTCAGAAAAAATTAGGAATGTACCGTAAATATCTTGATAAAGTTAAGTGGTTGCTTTTCTATTATCCTACCGAAGGTTTAGCCCAGCAAATGGAGATGTCCCTTAAAGAAACTGAAAATTTTATTTTCAAAGCATGCCTGAAAGACTGGAGAAAAGAAACGGAAAAAATGAAAAAAATCAAAAAATTTTTTGACGGCGGGAAAATTGTCAGAATTAAAGGCAACGAAACCGATATAGCCTTCAGTATCGAAGGCAGGAAGGGAGAGTTAAGCGGCGGAAAGCACAATATGCCCGGCGGAGAAGCTTATTATGCGCCGATAGAAAATTCCATTAATGGTCAAATCTTTTTTGAAGGGTCAAGATCTTATGAAGGAAAGGCAATGAAAGATATTTTTCTGGAATTCAAAAATGGACGAATAACAAAAATAAAAGCTGAAAGCGGCCAAGATTTTCTAACCTATCTGACTAAAATCGACAGAGGCGCAGCCAGAATTGGTGAATTTGGGATAGGTTGTAATTACGACCTTAACCGGATAACCAACGAAACGCTTTTTGATGAAAAAATCGGCGGCACGATTCATCTGGCTCTGGGTGATAGGGTTAATTTTGACGGGAAAAACAGATCAATCCTCCATTTTGATATTGTCAAAGATCTCCGAAAAGAAGGAAAAATTTATCTGGACGGAAAACTGGTCCAGGAAAAAGGAAAATTTATTTTTCTCTAAATTTTCCGCAAAACAAAAAAGGACTGGAATTAAAACGCCAGTCCTTTTATTTTTATTTCAAAGAACCACTTAAAATTTTGTCTTTCATCAACAAGTCCAGCGTTTCTTTTCCAATCAAGATGTGAATAAATTCGGTTATTTTCGCCCCAGTCACCATTCTTTCTTTTATCTGATTATATATCAGAGTGATTTCGTCTTTTCTTGGTTCCCCGAATTCCTTAATCAGCTGATTTATATCGGTCTGACATTGAGCTTCGAATTTTTCTTCTTCCATTTCCGCCTCCTTTTTTAAAGAACCTCCCTCAAACCTATTTTAAAGTTTCTTTTAGCCAGTGAAAATATTTTTTATTCACTTTTCTGACGGAAATTCCGATAACGCAGGGAATTTTATAACTGTGATTTTTCAAAATAAATTTTTCCACTTTTTTGAAATTAATCTTCCGGGTTTTGATAATGGCGACTACCTCTTTTGATTTTTCAATCTTGCCTTCTCCGGCGTAAATTGAATCACTCGCCAAAATATTAACGCAGGCGGCCAGTTTTTCCCTAATTAAGGCCTCGGCCATTTTTTCGGCTTCTTCTTTATTGGAAAATGTGGAGTAAATAAGAATCATAGTTTTTGGTAATTAAGTAATTTTGTAATTACAGTAATTGCCGCAATTACCCAATTACTATTTATATATATTGTTAGTATATCAGAAACGGATAGTCAGGGGTTTTTCTTTTGTTAAATCAATAATTTTTGAGGGTTTATTTTTAGGCAAATTACCGGCGTCTATTATCAAATCCGGCTTTATCCTCTTACTAGCGAATTGTCTCAGAACTTCTCTGATTTTTGTCGTCGCCTCCCCTCCTGAAATATTCGCTGAGGTCTGGGCAAGCGGAAAATCTATTTTTTCAAAAAGCAAATAGATTAATTTATAATCGGGAATCCTTATGCCTGTTGTTTTATTTTTCGCCGCCAATCCTTTCGGCAGATTATTTTTTGATTTCAAAATTACCGTTATTTTCCCCGGCCAGTTTTTCTTCAGAAATTTTTCCTGTTTTTCATTAACAAAAGCGTATTTCTTGGCCATTTTCAGGTCTTTAACGAAAATAGCGAGGGGTTTTGTTTTGGGCCGTTTTTTTATTTTAAAGATTTGCCCGACCGCCTTTTCGTTTCTCGCGTTCGCCAAAAAACCGTAAACGGTATCAGTCGGAAAAATCACCAGCCCGCCTTTTTTGATAATCTTGGCGACTTTCCGGATAATTTTTCTATCCGGATTTTTGGGATTAATTTTAATGAGCATTTTTTTGTTTAGAGCGCGAGGTTTTAAGAATCAACTTAAATAACCTCTTAACCATTGATTCGTCTAATTTATATTTTTTAGCCAAAATTTTTCTTATTTCTATCATTTTTTTCTCCCTTTCCACGGCAAAAATCGGCAGGTTGTTTTTGACCTTACATTCGGCGACTTTCAAAACCAATGCGAACCTTTCGGCTAAATTTTGTAAAATTCTAAAGTCGATTTTGTCTATTTTTTTTCTCAAATTTTCCAATTCTTCAGGCATAATTTTAAGAAACGCCTAAAATTCTAAGCACGGCGCAATATTTTTTAATTCCCTTAAGCGCTTCTTTCAAATTTTTATTTTCCGGTAGCGCCTCAACCTCCAAGAAAAAATAGTAATTCCAGCGGCCGACCGCGCTGGGCCGGGAATGAAGTTTAGACAAGTTTATTTCCCGGCTAGCGAAAGAATTTAAAATATCTCTTAAAACGCCCGGCCGGTCATAAACCGCAATTAAAATTAGAGTTTTTTTGGCTTTCAGTTGCCGGCTTATTTCCGGGTATACGCTTTTTGATAAAACGTAAAATTGAGTCGTATTGGATTTTTTGTCTTCAATATTTTCGGCTAAAATTTTCAGCCCGTATTTTTTGGCCGCTTCCCGGCTGGCGATAAAAGCTGTGCCAAGATCATTGGTTGAAAGAATGGCCTGGGTAGAACTGGAAGTAGTTTCTAAAATCGCTTGAGGAAAATTTTTGCTCAACCAATTCTTACATTGGGCTAACGGCTGAAAATGAGACTTGATTGTCTTAATTTTTCCGAAATTATCGGTTCTCCCTAAAAGACAATGATGGATATCCAAATTATAAGAACCAAGCACGGAAAGAGGATAATCAATAAGATTGTCCAAAGTTTCTTCAATAATTCCTTCGGAAGAATTCTCGGCCGGTACTATGCCAAAATCAAATTCGCCGCTATTAATAATTTCAAAAATTTTAGCTATAGTCGGACAAGCGATTAAATCGGTCTTATTCGGGAAAACATCCAAAGCCGCTCTGTGAGAATAAGTGCCTTCCGGGCCTAAAAAAGCGAGTTTTATATTCTTTTTCGCTTTAAGATTAAATATTCTTTTTTGCTTTTTAATTTCAATCGGCTGATGTTCTATCAAAGAAATGATTTCTGTTGATTTTAGCTGGGCTATGGGAATAAAATTCTTCATAGAATCTGCTGTTTGGCTGAAAATTTTAATGAATTTCCGATAATCCTTGTTTTTAACCAATAACCCGAGACGACGGCTTTCCGAGAAAAATTCCCTTAAAATTTTCAAAAAAAATGGATTTTCCATTTCTAATTCCGCGTAAAGTTCCGGATTAGACCCTAAAATTCTTCCCATTAAAATACTTTGAAGCCGGAAAACGGGAGTGGCGTAGGCGTCAAGAATCGATAGCTTTTCTTTTTGGATGGTTCGCGCCAAAACTATATTGGTAAAATGCGTTAAGGCCTGGATTATCGCCATTTGTTGGTCGTGTTCCTCGGAAGTGGTAAAAATCACTTTAGCGCCGTTTTTTTCAAAAATATTTTTCAAGTAATCAACCCAACGATTTTGACGGCCAAGACAAAAAACAATTAGCTGATTTTTAATTGAAGGCGATAAAGGCCCGAAAAGCGGATGAATACCCAAAACGCCGCAACCGGCTTTCATCATTTCTTTCAAAGATTTTTCTTTAAGCGAAGTAAAATCCGCCAAAAGCGCGTCCGGATGAAGATATTTTCTGATTTCTTTTATTACTCCGAGAGTCGCTCTTAAGGGCACAGAAACTATGACAATATCTGCGGTTTTGGCTAATTCAACGGAGGTTAAGTCGGTTTTCCGGCTGGCGATTAAAACTTTTAAACCATTGATTTCAAAAAAGGACTTAAACCATTGGCCGAATTGACTGGTGCCGCCGATAATGCCGATAATGGGTTTTTGAGATGATTTTAAGATAGCCATTTTATTGAATCTTGGCTTGAATCAGCTTTTTAAATATTTTTCAAAAACCAGAATCGTCCCGCCGTTCCTTCCGTCAAAAATTTGCGCGAGCTTGACCCCGTTTTTTCGGAAAATATCAACATATTCTTTTTTAGAAAGCGCGCTATTTCTTAATTTATCAGGATTATGTTTTTGGCTGGCCGTCCAAGAATTTTTAAAGATGGCATCAAAAAAAATATATTTTTTTGAAACGTTTACTAAATTTTTTATCGCGGCAAAAGTTTCGTCGCTACTCTTCAAATAATTTATCACACCAAGGCAGATAACGACATCAAATTTATTTTTTCCAAACGGCAAATCCAAAATATTTCCCCGGCTGATTTTTTTCCTGACGGACGGTTCGGAGTTCTTGATTGCGAATAAAGAAGGGTCGATTCCCGAAACCGAAAAATTATGTTTATTTTGCAATTCAGCTATCAAATAACCGTGAGCGCAACCCACGTCCAGCGCTTTGGCCGGTAATTTTCTGACAATTTTACTGATTTTCCAGGCAACATACGGCACCCACCTGTCGACTTCTTTTTTATAGTTTTTATAAGACCCCGAACTGAAATATTTCTGGTCAAATTTCAACTTTACGGACTTATCTTTTCTTTTATTTATCATATTTATCCGTCATCGCCGCCATATAAAATTAAGAAAGGTCGGGACGATTTAATACAAATAACCCCAAGTCTGCAGTTTATCGCTCTCCGTGCTCCATTTGACGCCGATGTCGGTGCGATAAGCCATATTTTGGATCATAATATTCTTAATGCGCGAATAGACCTGCTCCCGGGCTTCAACCACTGTGCTGCCGGAGCCGGTAATTACCAGCAAACAGCCCGACTCGCCGGCAATACGCCAGACGCCATTCACGTTTTTAATGTCTTCAATATGCACGCCCTCTAAATTGTCCGATTTTTTAAAAAGTATCGGCACGTCCCGGAACGTTTCTATCAGTTCACGGTCATTTTTGGCGAAATAAGTCGGCGCCAGAATTCTCACTCCGATCTGAAACCCCCGCTTGGTTCTCAATTCAAAATTTTCGCCTTTGACTAATTTTGATAACCATTCTCCCGTCGGCATAGCTATCCCTTCCAGCTGAATGGGAATAGTCGGGTAACCGAACCGGCAGGTAAATTCCAAGGGATAAACTCCCCTACTATTGGCAATACAATTTATGTCAATATAGCCAATGTAGCCGGATTCCGCCAAAGCCGGTTTCATTTTTTCCAAAGTCATTCTGAATAAATTATTCGGCCGGCTCCAGAACATCAAAGTGCCCATTTCGCCGGCCATCGGACCGATGTCGCCGGGAAAAATCTTTTTATGTTCAAAATTAATATTAATGGGCATGATAAAATCTTTGCCGTTGAAAAAAGCGCCAGTCGCCACCTCCACTCCCGAAACGTATTTTTGCAGTTGGAAAACCGGAGCTTTCTTTTTCCAAATTTCTTTGTTGCGCTCCAATAATTCCAAAATATCCTTACCGTCTTCTTCTTCACCCAAAAATAAAAGACCCTTGCCGCCGGAAGGAGTGTTGCCGCTGGGCTTGAATACATAACGTTCGGGGTTATTCCTGATAAATTCAATGGCTTCGTCGTAATTGGAAAACTGCCATTGAGGTAGAATATTAATCCCATGTTTTCTCATTTCTAATTGACCAAACTCTCGGTCCATTTCCAGCCGGTCCGTATAAATACTGCCTCCGATTACCAGCTTGCCCTTGCGCCGCAATTTATCGGCTACCGGCCCAAACTCAACATCGTCAAAAATAATGACATCAGCCCAGTCTATGTGCGGCTCCCAGGCATCAACCCTTTCTATAAAGCCAAGATAAACATCAGCATCACTTTTAGCTTTGATATAAGATTTAACGACGTGGCCTTCCTTGCTTAATTGCCAGGCCAAATCGCCGCTCAAACTTTCCAGAGACACGAATAAAAATTTTTTTGATTCCGCGGAATGATTTAAGTTATTGTTCATTTATATTTATTAATAATGAAGCAACAAAAATTTATTGTCAATGGATTTTTACCCGAAAAATTTCATTTCGCATAACTCAACTAAAATTAAAATTTTCTCGGACTGGAATTATTTTTCATAACGCCAGTGCCAGGGTTCGAATTTAACCCCAACTTTATTATTTTTCGGGAAAGACAAATAAAAACCGAATTTAGACGCGTTTTTTTCCAGCCATTGATATTCTTTCGTTTGAGAAAAATCTTTGTTCTTTTTTTTCAAAATTCCGGCGGTGGTAAAATCTATGGCTTGTTTTTGCGGATAGCCGTGCTCGCTGTAGCCGGGTAAAACAACGTCTTTAACGGTTTTTTTTATTTTCCAGTCATTCTTCTTTAAAATATGAAGTAAAATCAACATCTGATAAGCAGGCGAACGATATCCCGAATTTATTAAAAGTAATTTTCCCGTTTCCTTTTTAAGGGATTGATTCATTTTTTTAAATGCCTGATAAACGCTTTTGGGTAAAAAAACCACGGGGAGATAATTAACTTTCGTCTTATTTTTATATTTTTGCCCCCTAATCATGACTAAATTCTCAGAAACGGGTTTTGTGCCGTAAAAAGGTGTTTTTTTGCCGTATTTTGATATATCAATATTCTGGATTTTCCTGATTAATTTCCTTTCTGCCGGACTCAACGAAGACAAAAAAACCCGATAATCCATCAAGATAATTTTCTTCCGGCTCTGCCGCTTTTTGTATAAAAATTTTTTAAGAATTCCTTCTAAAATTTTGATTTCCTTTTCTTTGAATTTCATTCCAGTATTTTGTGAGTAAAAATTTTTTCAATTCTTCGCCTGGGCTGGTTATCACCGGTTTTCCCGTAAGTGAAATGATGAGCTATCGGAGTCCTGCTTCTATAATAGAAAAAGGCGTTGCTGACGGCTTTTTTACCACCGATAAAAAACCCCATATGTTTATTTCCTTCTTTTTTTTCCCAAAGCAAAACATTGCCCGGTTTTAATTTTTTGGTGGAGTGCCACCCGTTCTTCAGCATGTCTTTTATCGTGCTTTCAATCGTAGCGTGAGGATAAGTGATCAAAGAAAATAATTTTAGAACAGAGGAAGCAAAAGAAGCGCAAGAGTGGCGGCCGTTCATTGAAACATCCCGCTTTTTCCCCTTGTCATCAATAATGAAAAAATTGCGGAACATCCTAGTCCCAATACTATTTTTAATCGCCTGCAGATAACTTTCTTTAATTAATATTTTGAATTTCGGCTTGACCATACATCTAAGATGATGATAAGCCAAATAAATTCCGGAATCAATCAATTTTTACTCTCTGAATTTAAAATTTTCCCTTTTTGATTTTCTCCCGGACTTTGGCTATCTCATTGTTGAAAAAATACAGATTATGGAAAGTCAAAAGTTTAAGAGCAGTGATTTCGCCGGCCCGGAAAAGATGATTAATGTAATTCCGGCGATAATTCTGGCAGACAAAACATGAACATTTTTTATCCAGCGGCTTTTTGTCTTTCAAAAATTTCATTCTGGCGAAATCAAGCTTTCCTTCGGAAGTGAAGGCCGCGCCGTGTCGGGCGTACCGGGTCGGCACGATGCAGTCAAAAGTATCAACTCCGGCCTTGATAATTTTGGCTATGTCTTCCAAGCGCCCGATGCCTAAAAGATGCCTCGGTTTTTCTTCAGGCAGTTCCTTGATCACCCAATCAATCATTTCAACCATTATTTTTTTATTGTCGCCGAACTCGCCGCCGATTCCGAACCCGTCAAAAGGCAACGAACCGATAAATTTAGCGCTTTCTTTTCTTAAGTCCTTGAACTTCCCTCCCTGAACAATGCCGAACAAGTTTTGAGTTTTTAGTTTTGGATTTTTGGTTTTTAAACACTGAAGCGCCCAGCGATGAGTTCTTGAAAGAGATTTTTTTGTGTAATCGTAATCTGCCATCGGCGAGGTGCATTCATCAAAAGTGAAAATAATATCCGCGCCCAAGGATTCCTGGATCTCAATTGATTCTTTCGGCCCCAAAAATATTTTTTCGCCATTAAGTGGCGAGGTGAAAAATACGCCGTCTCCGGTAATTTTTAAAAGTTTCGGCTGCTGGCCTTTTTTGATAAACAAATTGGATTTCTCTTTTAAAATCTTACCGGTGCCGAAATCTCTCCCGAATCCCAAACTGAAAACCTGAAACCCGCCAGAATCCGTCATTAATGGCTTCGGCCAATTCATAAATTTATGCAGGCCGCCGGCGGATTTAACGATTTCTTCCCCGGGCTTCAAATGCAGATGGAAAGTATTGGCAATCAAAATCTGGCTTTTGGTTTGTTCAACTTCTTCGCTGGTCAAAGTTTTTACCACCGCCTGGGTGGCCACCGGCACCAAACACGGCGTTTCCACGATTCCGTGGCTGGTTTTGAGCATTCCCAATCTGGCCCGGCTGATTTTTGATTTTTTAAGAATTTTAAATTCAAGCATAATTAATTTTAACAAAAAAATCGGCATTTGACGATTTTTAAGATTTTTGTATAATACTCTCTTATATGAATAAGATTCAACAAACCTTAGTCATCGTCAAACCCGACGGCCTGATAAAAAGCTTAACCGGCAATATCTTGACGGCGCTTTCCGAAACAAAATTAAAAATTGTCGGCGCCAAAATTTTGAAAGTTCCCAAAAAGTTAGCCGAAATTCATTATCAGGAATTAAAATTTAAAAAGCCCAAAGTTTTCCCCGAGGCGGTAAAATATCTGATGGGCGGATTTCACACCGACCGGGTTTTGGCTTTGGTCTATCAGGGTCAAAACGCCGTCAACAGTATCAGAAAAATCTGCGGCTCAACTAACCCCGAAGAAGCCGATTCCACCAGCATCCGCGGCAGATACGGCCGCATCAACAGCAAAACCGGCGTTTTTGAAAACGTCATCCACACTTCCGAATCCGTTAAAAATGCGGAAAAAGAAATCAAACTCTGGTTTAAACCGGAAGAGCTGACCGAAGTAATATTCAAAACGAAAAAATTGATTAAAACCTCTGCTGAAAATATTTGGGCTTAATTAATTTTTCGCTTTTTCAGGCACTTTAATAAAACAAAAATAAAAAGGAGGTAAGTATGTGCGTAATGACAGTACAGGGTAAATTTTTAAAGATAACTTCTGTCGCCGCTGGAATGCAATTGGCTCTTTTTAGGCGAGACGAAGGAGCTTTCGCAATCTTTGAAATTGAAATACTGCTGCAAGACCAGATCTTTGCTCTCAAACAGCATCAATGCGATGAGAAAACAGCTCTCAAGGAATATGAGAAAATACTGAAAAAATTAAAAAATACCATCAAAAAAGGCTGATAATTTCATCAAAAAGCCGAGGATTTTACTCCCCGGCTTTTTATTTTGTGTTTTTTATGGCTTATTGACTTTTTTAGCAATTTCTGCTAATATATATTAAGTGAATCGGTTAATCGCACATTAAAAAGGAGGTAGCAAGATGGCTACGGAAATCAAAAAAGATGAATCTTTGGAAAAAACTGTTAATGGCGGAGCTACTCTTTATCTCTTTAAATCAGAGATAGAAGTAGACTGTCCAGGTTATCTTCCTCGTATCTTGTTTAGGCATCAAGATCCGGATGCGGTTAAAATGATGCATCAGGAGATGCTTGAATTATTTAAGGAAGACCTCCAAAAATTCATGGGGAGATATTTTTTCTAATCTCCAAGCAACAATAAAAAGCCGAAATTTAAATTTCGGCTTTTTTATTTGTTTTCCGGCTGTCTTCAAGGTTGCAAAATATCTTCAGTGCGGCCGTTGATGGAAATAACCACTTCCTTCACGGTCGGAAATTGTTTCAAGGTTTGAACAATCTGGGCGCGGATAGCCGCCACCCGGCAAGAGCCGCCGACCTGAAATTCCAATTGCTCGTCAAACTCAACTTTCGCCGTTCCGTTTTCAATCGTTAATTTCTGGATTTTTACCCCCGGATTGATACTTGTAAAATACCCCCCTGCCTTCTCTGTATCTGTGGGGCCCTTTAATAATTCTTCCAAAGCCGCCTGGCCAACCGCCGGGGTTTTTGAGATATATCTTTCAACCGCAAAAACTTTATTACAGGAGGCCTCGGGATCCAGATTACTGTTATTAAAATAAATTTTGACCTTAGAAGTTTCCTTC